>CAYZLR010000040.1:0-30153 GCA_964479275.1 uncultured Caulobacterales bacterium | reverse complement strand
TTTTTTCGCATTTATTGCAGTTCAACCGGTGCCCACAGACAGGCAAAAAATGCTTTAGCCGCGATTTTTCATCACCATGCCTGCAATGGTTGAAAGCACACCGCCGCCAACACCGCCTTCAAGAAAAGTTTGGATCATTCCCATCATTTCAGAACTGCCAAGCATGCCCGTAAGGCCAGCTGCATCCGCGCCTGCGCCTGCGCCCACGCCGCCAATCACGCCAGAGACAACGCGCCCCAACATTCCGGATTCCCGGCCTCCCAAAAATTGGGATAAAATGGGCCCGACAATAGCACCGCCAGCGCCGCTGAGTAAAAGTTGCATTATATCCATGTTTAAATCCTTCCCTATTTTTCAATTTAAGTCAAAACCTTACCAGAATGTTACCATCTTTCAATATACGGATTAAATATATACTGTTTTTTGTTGGTTTAAGGTGTGTAATTGTTGCAACGCAATAATTGGGCGTTATAATAATACAACAATTACAGTGGTGTAGCTTGTGAGCTGGCTGAAATTTGCAAAATTTTTGTGCAGTAGCGAGTGTAATGTCGAGTAGCAATAGTGATTTATCTTGTGTTGGTTGCGCAAAAAATGCATGCGATTCTGAGTTTAATATGCTAAAGCGTTACGCTTTTTCACATTTTTTGTGTGATCAAGTGCAGAATAAATATTCACCTAGCGGCGCACACAGACTTATTTTCTTCGTTTGAACCATATACGCCATATGCACTGGAGCCTAACTCTATGGCTTAGTAGTTGAGGCAAGTAACAACTACAGCATAGGCAATACTGTCTCGTGAAATATCTTCCGAAAAAATCAGGGTTTTGGCTTTAGAATATAAACTTAAAAATTAAGCAGCTTTCAGCCGACGGATGATATCGCTATTGGCGATCTCCGGGGAAGCGTTAGGCGGTGTAATGTGCAAATTAGCACGCTCAGCAATCATATCGGTCAACATTGGCGATTTTTTGCTAAACACAGTTTTGCCAGTTTGATCGACATAAACGACAAAAAACCCTTCTTCAGCGCCAAGAGCATGTCGAAGTAACGAAGCATCAATCCAATCCAGCACATCCCCATTTCTTCGCGGCGCATGCTCGCCGTAAATTTCAATGACCGCAATATCGTCACGGATAAGCATCGGAATTGTTGGTTTAATAAGTTTGCGTTGTAACCGACATGCGGGATGGTTTGCAGAGGGGCCAATGATAAATAAAGTTTTGCTCAAAGAGAAATGCCCATCTTTCGTTTTTATGCTGGCACTTCCGCCAAGTTTGAAATCGGCGATGGCGCGATGGCGCTCAGAAAACCAGTGTGGGTTGAGTGAGCTCAAAGCTGCAAGGCCGCCGATAATGAGAAAAATAGCGATAATCAAAGCAATTTCCATAGTGGTTAAATATATAAACAAACGTGATTGAATTTTTCTTAACGCAAACTGGGATAAGAACTCACAATATTAACGATTTGTTTACAATATCAAATATCACTATGGGGAAAATAGGGCAAGAATCAGTTATGCCCTTGGATATCTGTGTGGATAAGCTGTGGAAAACTGGGCGCGGCAATAAATAAATATTTTAAAATAAGGCCTTAGGCTATTTTAATCCGATAGATTTTTTTTGTTCAAGGGATAAATTTTTTCGCCAATCGACATACCGACCCAAACCTTCACGCAATGAAATTTTGGGTTGGTAGCCAAGTTCTCGTTGTGCTTTAGAAATGTCAGCCCAGGTTTTTTCTACATCTCCTAGTTGCATTTCCATCATATTCTTGTTCGCCGGTTTTCCGGTAAACTCTTCCAAAAGAGAAACCATTGTCATCAACTCTTCTGGATGGTCGTTACCAAGATTGTAGACTTGATGAAAGCTTTGCTGGTTTGTCGGAGGGTTTTTCAGTGCGGCCAGAACACCATCAACGATATCATCAATATAGGTAAAGTCGCGCCCCATTTTACCGTGATTAAAAATATTGATCGCCTCACCAGACAGCATTTTCTCTGTAAACATCCAATAAGCCATGTCGGGCCTTCCCCATGGTCCATAAACAGTAAAAAACCGCAATCCGGTTAAGGGGATTTGATACAGATGAGCATAAGACGAAGCCATTAGCTCGTTCGCTTTTTTTGTTGCCCCGTAAAGGGAAGCAGGAAGGTCGGATTTATCATCTTCGCAAAAGGGGGCTTTGCTATTGCGCCCATAGATGGAAGAAGAGGATGCGTAGACCATATGTTGAATATCGTGATGGCGGGCAAATTCCAACAAGGAGAGGTATCCTTGAATGTTGGCATCCGTATAAGAAAAAGGTGCCTCTAGTGAATATCGAACCCCTGCTTGGGCGGCGAGATGGATGATGGCGCTGATACCGCGGTCTGCGCAATGATGGTTGATCGCCTCTCGGTCTGTGATGCATGTTTGCGTAAACTGAAAATAGGGCGAGCTTTCTAACTGCGAGAGCCGTGCTTTTTTCAGGGCAGGGGTGTAGTAAGAGTTGAGATTATCAATCCCAATAACATGCTTGCGCTCCGCGATTAATCGCTGAACAACATGAAACCCAATAAAGCCCGCGGCACCTGTCACTAAAATTGTCATAGATGTTCTATAGCGGAAGGGAACTTAAAAAAATATTCAATTCTTCATGAGCACTTCATCATACATTCCTTCAGGGACGCGTTTGCCCCGCCAGATCATGTAAGCCGCTATAGATCCCAATATTAAGGTAACGCCAATAAAGCTATGTTCTGGAAGGAGAGATGTCTGCGTGATGAAAAGGCCTGACAGCGATCCCAAAATAGCAGCAATCGCAACGACCATGTTCATAACGGCGAGTATTCGGGCCCGCCATTGTGTAGGCGCGCGCCTTTGTATAGCGGCTTGTAGCGGCGCAAGATATATGCCCATGAAAATGGAATTGAGGCACAAAAGGACGGCAAGCAAGATTCCTTGCGGCTTGGAAAACAACTCTTGCGCATTCATTAAACTGCCATCGGGATTGGGTGTGAAGGTCAAAGATGTGAAGTAAATAGCTGCCGTGCAAATGGCTGCCAGGGAGATGCCCATTGTTGCGGCTTTTAGCCCGCTATTGTCCCGCGATATGATAGTGGCAATAACAGCGCCGATTCCAGCGCCAACTCCGAATAGGAAGGTGATGATTGTAACGCCAGTTCCGTCAGCCCCCAATGTGTCACGGCTATAAATGGGCAGCAACACAGTCACGGCAGTGGAAACTAGATAGAATAAGGCAATACCGATGATAGGGCGAATAACGCTCTCTTCTGAAAAGGTGTAGCGCGCCATTTTGAAAGCAGGTATAAAGCCGCTCCAGTCAATCTTAAGGTCGGGGTTAGTTGCCGCCGCTTTTGGAGCTAGCCAGACTGTGAGATATCCGAGTACGGAAAACATCACCAAAACAATTGCGGTTAATAATGGTGCTGTTGGGGTGATGCCAAATTCATTTAAAAATCCAAATTTGGCAAGGGGCGCGTTATCAGGTTTAATAGAAATCATGTATCCCCCAATGGCATAACCAAGCAGTATACAAGCATAAAGCCCTGCGTTTATGAGGCCATTACCGCGAATAAGCTCATCCGGGTTTAAATATTTTGGCATGGCTGATTGGCGCACGGGGTTAAAGGACGAGGATTGTAACCCCATGCCAAAAAGTGCGAAGACTAAAAACCACCCCTGATCTGTGATCAAACCGTAACCTGCGCATAGCATCAATAAAATTTCGAGAATTTTTGTCCGGCGAAACATCATTTGTGTTTCAAATTTTTCTGCAAATTGCCCGCCATACATAGAGCCAAGCAACATGGCAATGGGAAAAAGGGCACCAATTAACGGCACGGCCGCATCATTACTTTC
Organism: uncultured Caulobacterales bacterium; assembly: GCA_964479275.1. Lineage (GTDB taxonomy): Bacteria > Pseudomonadota > Alphaproteobacteria > Caulobacterales > Parvularculaceae > CALLPQ01. The sequence continues at coordinate 26,289 of CAYZLR010000040.1, read as the reverse complement.
AAACCCCGAGAGCGACACCGCGCCAAAAGGCACCCCGATGAGGAGCACTTGGCGGTTCATATTATCTGAGAGTGCGCCAAAAGATTGCCCAAGCCACATGGGCAGAAACCGTCTTTTAAAAAATATCGGCTCGCGATTGGCCATGATGTTGTCCTTAGTTTTAATTGTTAACGAATGCGCTACAGGTGTGTAGGCAACGTTTTAAGAGGTCAGGTTAGCCGTTGAGGCTGCTTTATGTTTTGCCTGTTCTGTTGGTAACTCTATCAGTTTTGATACATCTGCGTAACCATCGGGAAGCAGCTCGATTGAACGTTTTTCGATAACGGCTTCGAGTTTTTCCATAAAGGGTTCTTTTTCCAAGCCGGGTTCAATGGGCTCAAGAAATTCTATGATGGCTTCCCCCGGGGTTAAATTCCATGTGCTTTCAGGCCAGCGCAAACCAAGATTAGTGGCAACGGGTACAGCCGGGCATTGATATGCATCATACATATGAAAAACGCCTTTTCGATACCGGTGATGATGGCCAACTTTTGATAAATGTCCTTCTGGATAAATCAGTATGCGGCGATTGTCTTTTTTTGCTTTTGCCAATTCTGTATCAACCAGCTTGGCGCGCGCATAGGCGCCGCCGCAATTGTCAACAATGATAGCACCCATTTTACGTAAAATCGTGCCCAAGAGGGGGAGTTTTTCCAAGTGATCGCCGGTGACAAAAGCGAGATCAAAAAATTGCGAAAACATTACAATTCCGTCCCCCCAGCTTTGGTGTTTTGCAGCGATTATCGATGGGCCTTCTGGTACATTTTCTCGCCCACGTACGGTAATGGTAATGCCTGCCACAAATCGCATCCAAAAAACCATTGTCGAGGTGTAACACCGTATCCAGAACATCATTGGTTTACGAGTTGGTAGAAACACTAAGGGCATCGATAAAATAGCAAAGAAACCAGAAGTTAGCCAATATAAAAGTCTAAATAATTGATTGCGGATCATGGTATATATATCCCATTACAAAATGACGGGGCTAAATTTGTTGTAAAATAGCCAGTACAGCTCTCGTCATTTGTGGTGCATATGAGACGAGATTTCCATTCAAGCGACCGTAAGCTTTGTGAAATGCGGGTTGTAAAACAGCGCCTAGCGCTATTGCCGTTATGAAAGCTGTATCTCCTTTGGGAATTTGATTGGCTTTCATGGCATCTGAAATAATTTTCTCTACAGCGTCTACAGGATTTTGCGTTGCTTTATCCTGACCTAAAAACCGATGAGCGGTTAAGAGGTGATAAGAAAACAATTCCCAATCATCATCAGCGCAATGAACATAAGCATCAACAATGGCGCGGGCTTTCTCTTCGATGGTATCACCAGTTTTTCCGGCGGCTCTTACCAGATGTCCTAGACGGGCGTGGATTGAAAAGAACATATTCTCTGCCAAACCAATTTTGGATGGTGCATATCGATAAAGCAGCCCTTCAGATAGACCTGCAGCAGCAGCGATTTGTTTTGTCGTCGTGCTATCGATGGAATGAGACACAAACAATATCAGTGCCGCACGCTCAAAGCGCGCGAGTGAAGAGCCATGCTCCGCCGTAACGCCCTTTGCGGTATCGGGATCAATGATCATGCCGCTTTTCTTCATTGTGTAGTCTTATCCTTTTAAAAATATCCGGTTTCATCGCAGTGAATGATTCAGCGTTGATTTAAAGCTAGCATAAGTGTACACTTGCGTCGAGTGAGTGCTCACTCATTTTCCTTGGCCTATGTCAGAGTATTTCCAGATCACGTGGCTACCAGTTGAGCATATGGAAATATGACACGTTCTAAAATCAAAAATTTAATAAAAAATCACGGCCATTGACCGTGAGAGAGGCGCTATCTAAATCGGGATCGCTGATATCACTTACAATATCATACGCCTTAGGCCATGAGCCATCACCTTACATGTTGAGGCGAAGAAGGTTAAGGCAATGGCGATCCTTTTGCCTGGTGGCTAGCTAAATATTTCCAAATGTCATTTGCTGTAAAAATCTGACGTATGCCGCGTTCAGAATTATTATCACGACCTGCAGCCCATATCTCGCATGTCATAAAGCTTAAGTCTTTTGTTCGGCGCTTTTGTTTTGCAATCGACAGCAAGGTTTGGTTTTTTTTTGGCTGCAGCCAAAAATTGGCTGTCCATTTGAATAGTTGCGCATTGATGCATGCCAACTGCCATGCCCCATAGCATTATCCGCTAGCGCTATTAATACGCCGCCGTGACAAACGCCGCCAAGATTTAAATTCTTGTCCTGAACGATTAAGCTTGTGTACCAAGTATGTTCGGGCTCAGCGCTATGAGCACTAGTGACAGGACCAATAGAATTGTTAAAGCCAGACTCTTTGATTTCATACCAATTTATTGACGCAATTGGCCATTTTTGCATTGCTTTGGGCCAATTCATTGGGGGGGGCACTTTTATCATTTTTGCTAAAATTATGCTGCGCTACGCGATGTCAGGGATTGATATCGGCGTAGATGATAATCTTTATTTCCAAACAACAACTCAAGCATCGTTGCGTGCATAAAATAATGCCCAACTGCCATTTCTTCGGTAATGCCCATACCGCCATGTAACTGAATGGCCGCTTCTCCAACGAATTTTAAAGATTTTCCCATTTGTACTTTAACGGCTGATGCCGCTTCACGGGTGTCATAACCTGGCGTGTCGGCTTTCATTGCCGCTATATATGCCATCGAGACCATTTCTTCAGTATGCATGAACATATCAACCATTGTGTGCTGGAGAACCTGAAACTTGGAGATAGGTTGACCAAATTGTTCGCGCTGACGCGTATATACGCTGGTCAATTCTGACATTTTCCGACAGATCCCAATCGCCTCAGCCGAAGTTGCGATAATCGCTCCATCAATTGTTTTTTCTATTAAAGCAAAAGCTTTGCCTTCCTGTCCCAAAAGGTTGCTAGCGGGAATTTTTACATTCTCCAAATAAATCTCGCCAGCTTGCAGACCATCAATTGTGGGATAACTGTCTACGCGTAGCCCTTCTTGATCTGCATCAAGAATAAAAAGACTAATGCCATCAGTAGATTTGATATCGGCGCTGGTGCGCGCGGTTACGATTATTTTTCCAGCGATAGGAGCCCCCAAAACCACCGATTTGCGGCCGTTTAGGATGTAATGTTCCCCTTCTTTTTGGGCCTTAGTTGTGGTGTAGGATAAAGAAAAACGGCTTTTGGGTTCAGCAAAACCAAATGCCATGATCAAATCGCCAGAGATGATTTTTTCAATCAGAGCGTTTGCATGATCGCCTCCGGCATGCCTCAATAACTGTCCGGCCAGAATAACGGTTGGTAAGAATGGTTCGATCAAAAGCCCCTTGCCAAATTCTTCCATCAAAACAAGAGTATCTGCGGCGCTGCCACCAAAACCATTATGCTCTTCGGGAAAAGCGGCGCCCATCAGCCCCATCTGTGCTAATTGTGCCCAGATTTCTGGGCTCCATCCTGCTTCTGATTGCAATATAGATTGTCGGGTTTCAAAATCATATTTTTCTCGTAGAAATCGTGAAACACTTTCACGGATCATTGATTGTTCTTCGGTGAATTCAAAATTCATTGTTGTGGTATCCTGATAGAAATATTAACATCGAAAAATCGAAAAAGACAAAACGCATACCTACGTTAAAAGTCGAAAGCGTTTTAAAGGATCAAAACTTCCTTATAATCCCAGAACAGCTTTTGCGATAATGTTGCGTTGAATTTCATTGGTGCCGCCATATATTGAGGTTTTACGATAATTAAAATATTTTGCGGCGGCATGAATGCTATGGTCCGGACCAGCCGGAATTTCATTGTGCCCAAGATTTCGCTGAAATGGCATCGCATATTGGCCTGCGGCTTCAACAGCAAGATGCGTTATTCTTTGCTGAATTTCAGTGCCTCGGATTTTTAAAATAGAACTTTCTGCACCTGGCCCTTTGCCCGCTTCCTCATTAGCGAGGGCCCGAAGTTCTGTAAATTCGAGTGCCATTAAGTCGATTTCTAACTCTGCGATTTTGCGCTGAAAGTCATCGTCAGTGGACAGGGTTTCACCGTCAGTATAAAGATCTTCATCATTTGCAACTTCTTTAAGGCGTTCAAGGTTACGTCTTGAATTGTGCACGGCGGCGATATTAGAGCGCTCATGGGTGAGCAAGAACTTAGCATAAGTCCAGCCGTGATTTTCTTCGCCAATGAGATTTTCTACCGGAACTTTTACGTCTTCAAAAAAGACCTCATTAACTTCATGGTCACCGCCAAGGGTGATGATGGGGCGTACAGTAATTCCCGGTGATTTCATATCGATCAGAAGAAAAGAAATCCCTTCTTGTTTTTTGACTTCTGTATTGGTGCGCACAAGACAAAAAATCCAGTCGGCATGTTGGGCCAGTGTTGTCCATGTTTTTGATCCATTAACAATATAGTGATCACCTTTGCGTTCGGCTTTGGTTCGCAAACTGGCAAGATCTGATCCTGATCCTGGTTCGGAATATCCCTGACACCACCAAATATCCAGATTGAGTGTTGGAGGTAGAAACCGTTTTTTTTGTTCGTCAGATCCAAAGGTATAGATCACAGGGCCAACCATCGCCGTATTAAACGATAATGGATGATATGTTTCAGCTTTGGCCATTTCTTCATTAAAAATATAACGCTGGGTTGGCGTCCAATCTGTGCCGCCATATTCAACCGGCCATGCAGGGGCGGCCCAACCTTTTTCATGTAATTTCTTGTGCCACGCTATATAATTTTCCCGGGTATAGGGCATCGCACCATTGCGATTTTCCTGTGGCCAATTTTTATCCAGAAATCCAATGACTTCTTTGCGGAAGTCTTCGTCTTTTTGAGAAAATGCGAGATCCATTTTTCAGTATCCTTCAGCGCTACAGATTAGCATTCGATGAAATTTCAAGTCTCTATGTTAACGCAATTTGCAGGCAGAGCTATGAGATATGACAGTTAGCTTTGTCTTTTTTGTCGCATGCCTTTTGCGGGGGGATCAATAGGGGCGCCAGCAAAACATTGCGCCATTTCCATCCATCGTTTTGCGCTTTCACCGACAATGTCTAGATCCGCATCTGCAATGTTGCGTGTTTGTGTGACGATTTGGCAAAATTGTGTGGCGTCACCTTTAACGAGATTATCATCTTGTGGTTCATTCCAAGTCCATTTTACCCCGGAGGGCCCCGTTAAATCGACAAAAGGTTTGGGTTTTGGCGGTTCAAGATTTCGGTTCTTAAAGGTCCAACTATAAGTAGTGACACCAAGGTGAGCGATATTTTTCAAACGGTCTTGGTCAACTCTGTCATTTCCGAGGACATCAAAAATTGCCTGTCCGTGGGCCCATGTCTCCATTTGGCGGGCGATGATTTTTGATCGTGCATTCATGTCGGGCCCCGCCCAAGCGAGACGCATTTCCGGGTTTGCCGAGTGGTAGCGTTGCGCTAGTATAGGGTATGTCTCACGCCAAAGATCGAATAAAGCCTTGCCTCGTACTCCGTTCGCAAATTTGTCAAACCAGGCGTTTTGCATTTCGATATGGCCTTCCCCTTGGCCAAAGCGCTGCATTGCAAAAACAAAAAAATTTTGAAATGCTTCGCGCGATTTTAACGTTATGATTGCGGCGTGATTCCAAAGATGTAAATGACCAATGATATCTTCGATGGTCCAACCTTTAAACAAGGTCTCTTGTTTGAAGTCCGTTTCCGTCAAAGAAGAAAGAACATCTTCAAGAGCCTCACATTCTTCTTTAAAATCTATCGCCTCTTGCATAATGGCTCCCGGTTTTTAATTTTCAATTTCCATTAAAACGCTGTCGACGGGCACTTGCGATCCAGGATTGAAAAATACTTCACTAATTGTACCGTTAATTTGTGCACTTAATTCATGTTGCATTTTCATAGCTTCCAAGATTGCCAGCTTTTGACCTTTTGTAACTCTGTCGCCCGTTTTCACAAAAATTTCTGTTAACTGACCGTGCATAGGGGCAGTTACGCTATTCTCACCAATAGTTTCATGCGCTGATAAAAATATTCCGTTTTGGTTTGTTAATTCATATTGCCCTGATAGATCACCGGCGCCGAAAGCAAGTTGGATTGTTTGATTTTTTGCTTCTCTGACGGGAATATGAAAAGTGATTTGTTGCCTTTTTCCGTTCAGTGCAAATTTAACATGGGGTGCTTGATATTCAAGCAGGTGTAGAGTCCAGAAATTCTCATCACAAGTGACTTCATATTGCGTGGGCGTACTTTGATAGATTTCTAATTCAATAAGTTCATTATGATGAGAAAAACAAAATGGCGTTTTGAGTATAGACGCGCTTGACCAACCGAGAAGGGAAGAGGGAATTTTAAAACTTTTTGATCGGGCATCTTCATGAGTGATTTTGTATAATATTATTGCAGCCATTGAGGCATGCATATTTGTTAGAGAAGGCTTTTTCAGTTCAGTTTTGTCAAAATTATCATTAATAAAGCTTGTTGTAGCTTTTCCATTGATGAAGTCTTGGTGCTGCAATGTTTGTATTAGAAAAGTCTTATTGTTTTCAAAGCCAAACAGGGCACTTTTTTCCAAGGCTTTTATAAGATGTAAGCGCGCTTCTTCTCTTGTCTTTCCATGAGCAATAATTTTCGCAACCATGGGGTCGTAAAATGGAGAAATTTCGCCTCCCGTTTTAATCCCATCATCGACGCGTATATTCTCGCTGGAGAAGGGCTCCCAACAATCAACGGGTCCGGTTGCAGGTAAAAATTCTTGTCCCGGATCTTCGGCATAAAGACGAGCCTCAATGGCATGGCCAGATAGTGTTATATCGCCTTGCGAGATCGCCAGCGCTTGCCCAAAGGCTGTGCTTATTTGTAGTTCTACAAGGTCAAGCCCAGTCACCTGTTCCGTAACCGGGTGCTCGACTTGCAGTCTTGTATTCATCTCCAAAAAGTAAAAATCGCCGTTCTGATCCAGAAGGAATTCGACGGTACCTGCACCATGATAATCAACCGCCTTTGCGGCATTGATGGCAACTGACCCCATTTTTGATCGCAGCGTATCGGTCATTAACGGGCAGGGGCTTTCCTCGATAATTTTTTGATGCCGTCTTTGGACAGAGCAATCACGCTCTCCCAGATGAATATAATTGCCATAATGATCAGCGATTATCTGTATTTCAACATGGCGAGGATTGAGAATGGCCTTCTCAAGAATGAGTTCGCCGCTACCAAAAGCGGTAATCGCCTCGCTGCGGGCTAATTTGAGGGCATTGGGTAAATCTTCTAAATCTTCCACCAGACGCATGCCGCGGCCGCCTCCGCCTGCGGCGGCTTTCACCATGACCGGAGCTTTTATTTTTTGCCCTTGTGAAATCAAAATTTCTTCTGATTGATCCTCGCCTTGGTAACCGGGCACACATGGCACCCCTGCCTCAATCATTAAACGTTTTGATTTGGCTTTATCACCCATCACTTCAATGGCATGGGGTGAGGGCCCGATAAAAACTATACCTGCATTCTTGCACGCTGTTGCGAAATCTGGATTCTCGGAAAGAAAGCCATAACCGGGATGAATAGCTTCGGCGCCCGTTGCTTTCGCCGCCTCAATAATTTTACTAATGAGAAGATACGAGTCTTTAACAGGTGCCGGGCCAATTTGATAAGCGTGATCTGCATAGTGAACATGTGGACTTTCTTGGTCGGCTTCAGAATACACCGCAATCGTGCGCAATCCCATTCTCTTGGCGGTCTTGATAATACGGCAGGCTATCTCGCCGCGGTTGGCAATTAACAAAGAGGTGAACTGGTTTTCTTGGCTGAATGAAGATTTGATTGTTGTCATGGGAAATCCTCTAGTTTTGGGACTCAGGCGAAACAGCCCAGCGCGGTTTGCGTTTTTGTATGAAAGAGGTAATGCCTTCATGCCCTTCATCGTTGGCCATGCATTGGGCGAAGCGATCGGCGGCGAAGTCTATCATCTCCTCAGCAGACATTTTTTCAGCGGCTAGAACGATCTCTTTTGTAATTGCATTTGCTCCCGGGGCACAGCGTAATACACTTTTTTGAATATCAAATTCTATAGCTCTTAATTCGTCCCTATCATCACATACATAATCTGCAATACCGAAATCATGTGCATCGTTTCCATTAAAACGCGCACCGGTTAGCATTAATCGTCGCGCTCTAGGCAGCCCAACTCTGTGCACAATATACGGGGCGATTTGTGCAGGCGCGATACCGATCTGGGTTTCTGTTAGAGAAAATTTCGCCTCTCTTGTCGCCACTACAATATCAGCGCAACATGCTATCCCGAGGCCGCCCGCGATCGCTGCGCCTTCAATTAAAACGATAACGACCTGCGGCATTGTATTGATAAATTGAAATAATTTACCCCCTTCTTTGTTTATCGCTTTGATTTGTTCTTGCGTGCCACCATTGGTTAATAAGCTAAATGCTTTTAAATCACCACCGGCGCAAAAAATGCCGCCTTCACCGCGCAAGGTTATGCCGCGCACGTGGCGATCATCACGCACCGTTTCGAGTACGCTACGCAGCTCTGCCGAGAGTTCTTTTGAGAGCGCGTTACGATTTTCGGGCGTATTAAAAGAAATGGTGAGCCATCCACTTTTGAATTCAGTCAGGATTGTTTTTGTTTCCGGTAAACGAAGCATGTGTGGTCTCCTAGGGGCGCGCGACGCCAAAGCTGTTGGGGCGAAGTGTGCGGTTGTGAGACTCCGAAACGGTGGCGAGTAAAAAACCCAAAGTGGCGCGTGTGTCTCTCGGATCAATCATACCGTCATCAAGGCAGCGACCCGATGTGTAAAATGCGCTGGATTGACTATCGAACATATGAGTCAGCATTTTCTCCTGCATCGCCAATTGTTTTTGATCAACCTCTTTACCAGTTTTTGCGGCTCCCTCTTGCGCGACAATGCTCATGACCTGAGCCGCTTGTTCCCCGCCCATGACACCAGCGCTGGCATTGGGCCACGTAAAACAGAAATCAGGATTAAATCCGCGCCCGCACATTCCATAATTGCCAGCGCCGTAGCTCGCTCCTGTCATTATGGTAATGCGCGGTACGCTGGTATTGGTGACGGCCTGAATCATCTTTGAGCCATGTTTGATCATACCGGCTTGCTCATAATCTTTTCCAACGAGATATCCGGTTGTGTTTTGCTGAAAGATAATCGGCACATCGGCTTGATCACAAAGTTGAATAAACTGAGTGGCTTTTGTGGCGCCATCGGGATCAATGGGGCCGTGATTGGCGATAATAGCGCAAGGATGTCCGTAAATTTCGCTGTTTACACAAACAGTGGAAACGCCATAACCGGGTTTGAAATCAGTAAAACTAGAGCCATCGACATATCGTGCGATAACTTCTCTTGGGTCATAGGGCATACGATAATTGGTTGAGACGATGCCTAAAATATCATCGGCCTCATAAATGGGTTCACTGTATTCAGGAGTCTCCGGCGGGCTGCAATGACGATTCCATCCGAGGCGAGAGACAATTTCGCGTGTGATTAAAATCGCCTCTCCATCGTCATTGGCAAGATATTCCGCAAGGCCGGAAATAGTGGCATGCATGTGTGCGCCGCCAAGCTCTTCATCTGTAGCAATTTCTCCTGTTGCGGCTTTTAAAAGTGGCGGGCCGGCTAAAAAGGCTCGGCCATTTTCCTTGACAGCAATCACGTAATCAGAAAGACCTGGCATATAAGCTCCCCCTGCGGTTGATGATCCGTGTAGAATTGAAATGACCGGGAGTCCTGCCTTAGATAGCCGTGCCAGATTGGCAAACAATGTCCCTCCTTCTAAAAAACCTGCGACGGTATAATTCATTAAATCACCGCCGGCGCTCTCAACCAGATGAATGAAAGGAAGTTTTTGCTCAAGGGCGATTTCTTGTGCGCGCTTCAGGCGATAGCCGCCAGCCATCGTCATAGAACCCGCTTTGATCCCGCTATCGTCTGTGACGATTGCGCAACGCGCCCCGCATATATAACCAATGCCTGCCATAATGGTTGATCCGGGGATCGATTTTTCTTCATTATTGGTATCGAGAAGATATCCAGCAATGTTTCCAATTTCGAGATAGGGCATGCCGGGGTCAAGAAGACGGGCGAGGCGTTCTCTTGGTAAGAGTTGGCCGCGAGCACGAAACCGCTCTTTGCGTTGGGCTGACTTTAACGGCGCGCGTCCATTAAGTTCTGAGAGTTTATCTACCAGAACGGACATTTCCGCATGATTTTTTTTGAACGTTTCTGATGCAGAATTAATTTTACTTTTGAATAAAGGCATGATGTTTAAATCTCTATCTGGTGAGCGAGAGAAATGGGTATACGGATGGGTTCAGTTAAAAGAATTTGGGCAAAACCCTTCCCCTGTGGATCATTTCTGATGGAGGAAACGCCGCCGCCGCCCAATACCCCATCAATAAGAAAATTAATGGCATGGGAGCCGGATAAATAGTATCGGTCAACTTTGTTTGGGTCGCCGCCGGTTTCTATGAAATGAGCAAACCGACGCGCGATTTTTTCTTCTGTCAAAGTCTCCCATATGTAGGGAAGAAACTCTTTTTGTCTGGCGATGATCCCAATGTTGGCCTTATTGCCTTTATCGCCGGAACGCCCCCATGCAAGTTTAATAAGAGGGAGGCTGGTCATTTCCAATTTGCCATGTGGTGGAGTTGGTGCGGCAGGGCGCTTTATCGGCTCCATGTTGCGATCAAGTGTATTGATATCGTGGAACATTGTTTTTCTACCGTCGACATCGATTTCGATTTCGATTTTTGATTTTTCGGTTAGGTAAGAAAACAAGCGGATAATTGGTGAAGGTTTTGGGCGTGCCCCTTGAAAGCCTGATAAACCCGGGGCAGATGTCAAGCCAAGTCCGACTAGTTCTTTTAGTAAAATTCCCCCTTCAAAAAGGGTAGGATGTTTTGCTGCAATCTTTACCACAACCTCCGATGGCTCAAGAGGGCTAGAATGAATGGGGTGATAATCGCCATATTGACTATTTGTTCCTATGATTTCTATACTGGTTTTTGTAAAATCACTTAAATTCAATTGTTTCAAACAGGTGCGGGCCCTCTTTAACGCAGCCTCTGCGTAGGCTGCAGATTTTTTGGCAGCGTCAAACCCATAGTGCGTCAACATCATCCCCGTGCGATAACCATCAGCATAAGTCAGACATGTTTTATAAGTTGATGGCGGTGCATGGCCAATCGCCGGTGAGACGTGTACAAGGTTTTGACCCTTTTGCGTGATTTGTACAGCCGAGAAATCGCAAATGACATCGGGCAATATATATGCTTGCGGGTCGCCAATTTCATATAGCATTTGCTCAGATATGGTACCAATACTGACCAAGCCTGTCGTATGTTCTGGCTTTGTAATTTCGAATGAGCCGTCAGCCTTTATGTGCGCAATAGGGTAACCAATATCCGCGATGTCGCCAGCCAATTCCCAATCGGTGAAATTACCCCCACATGCTTGCGGCCCGCATTCTAATATATGCCCTGCGAGAGAACCACTGGCTAAATGATGATAATCATCCACGCGCCATTTAAATTCATGAATGCATATTCCTAACGTTACGGCGCTATCCACGCAACGCCCGGTAACTACAATATCAGCGCCCTGATCAAGGGCTTTCGCAATTGGAAAAGCACCTAAATAAGTATTGATGGATGCAATTTTTTCAGGGTCTGGAAAGGTATCACCGGTAAACATTTCAACAGGGTTTGTTTTTGCAATATCATGGGCTTGGTCCAGAATATTATCACCAGATATGACGGCAACTTTTAAGTCGAGACCAAGTTCCTTCACTAATTTAACGATCGCTGCGCCGCAGGCATGGGGATTTACACCGCCTGCATTGGAAACAAGGCGTATTCCCTTTGTTGCGATCTCAGATAAATTTGGTTTTAAAACGGCACTGATAAAGTCAGGTGCGTAACCATTTTCTGGCCTTTTGGCTTTGGCTCTTGCGAGAATCGACATCGTGATTTCAGCCAAATAATCATAAACAATATATTGCACATCTTTTTGTTTGAGAAATTGCGGTGTCGCAATATTGCTCTCTCCCCAGTATCCACAAGCGCCGCCAATTGAAATGGTTTTATCGTTCATGATGTGCAATTTCTCTTTGATGCAATCCCAAATTCCGACGTGACAATTTATGTGCTCTTGCACGCAACGACGCTGGATTGACGGACTTGATCTTCACCATAAATTAAAGTAACATTCATTTTTAATGAATGCAATTCACAATGCAAAATGCCCCCTCACAGAACGGGAATTTAATGATGATCATCAATTTGCGAAATCCCGGCTAAGTCCATCACAATGACAAACGCTAGGTTGAAAAAACAAAAACACTTTTCTTCAGAGGTTAAGAGTGAGAATTTGCCAAATTCTCCTTATACTGAAACACGTAAAGAACGCGTCTTATCGAAAGAGGCTGTTATTATTAATGCAGCTTATGCTATTTTTGCCGATAAGGGCTTTGCTAAATCTACAATATCGGAAATTGCGAGATCTGCGCGTGTTGCTGAAGGTACTGTTTATCTTTACTTCAAAAATAAGGAAGCCTTGGCAGGCGCTGTGATTGCGCATTTTTATGAACGTATTACCCGTGAGGCGCAACAAGGCGTTGAGGGGCATGGGGATACCCGATCAAAACTGGAATTTTTGGCAAATCGTCATTTGGAAATGATCCTTTCAGAGCGGCGGATTTTAGATTTACTGATGGTACTTGATTGGCGGCTTAGCGCAGATAAAAATAGTCCATTATACGGGATGAACAGAAATTATGTGGCTATATTCGATCAAGTTATCAAAGAGGCTGGATTGAAGGGCGAGCTTGAAATCAGTTCGAGCAATTGGATATTACGGGATATATTTTACGGTAGCCTCGAATATGCGATGAGAACGATGCTGTTAACGGGACGTGAAAGCGAAAAGCAGCTTTTTTGCACCGAACTGGTGGATAGGACCCTCGGGCAATCAAAGCTATTTTCTGGAGACAACACGGGAATTTTACCTGAGTTGGAAAATAAACTGACAAAATTTGCTGACAGAATGGATAAGATCGCAGATCGTATGGAAATGAATATATCTGATTCCGCCCCGCGGGTTACTGATCAGAAAGCCCGTAGTCATCGCCAATCAAAAAGAAAATAACATAAACCTGAAGACTTAGAAATTTATAAGGAATTTATCTCATGAGAGAAGCTGTCATCGTCTCCACCGCGCGCACTCCGATTGGTAAAGCCTATCGCGGCTCGTTCAATAATACTTCATCGCAAGCTCTGGGGGCTCATGCGATTAACCACGCTATACAACGCGCTGGTGTAGAAGCGGGCGAGGTCGAAGATATTGTTATGGGGGCGGCCATTCAACAAGGGACCGCATTCCAGAATGTGGCACGACAAGCCGCCTTGCGGGCCGGTTTTCCTATTGGGGTGTCCGGTCAATCTATCGACCGTCAATGCGCATCAGGCATGATGGCTATTGCAACGGCTGCCAAACAGGTGATGGTTGATAATATGGATGTTGCGATTGGCGGCGGCGTTGAGTCAATCTCCATGAATCAAGCTAATGGCATGTTTGTTATCCCAGATCCTTGGTTGCTGGCGAACATGCCCTCTACATATATGCAGATGATAGAGACAGCTGAAATTGTCGGCGAACGATATAAAGTGTCTCGTGAAGCGCAAGATGAATATGCAGAACAATCCCAAGCGCGCACGCATGCGGCTCAAGAGGCGGGTAAATTTGATGATGAGATTGTGCCCCTTGAGAGTGTTATGAAATTTACCAATAAAGAAACCGGGGAGGTTTCCGACGTAGAGACCAAGCTAGAAAAAGATGAGGGCAATCGGCCAGGAACAACCGCCGAGCAATTGGGAGGGCTGAAAACTGTCTTTAAAGGCGGCCAACAGGTTAAAGAGGGGAAGTACATAACCGCAGGCAATGCGTCTCAACTTTCTGATGGGGCTTCGGCGGCGGTTGTAATGGAGGCTAAGCTGGCAGAAAAGCGCGGACTTTCACCACTTGGTATTTATCGCGGTATGGCTGTCGCGGGTACAGACCCAGATGAGATGGGGATTGGCCCAGTTTATGCCGTGCCCAAATTATTAGAAAAAAACGGCTTGAAGATGCATGATATCGGTCTTTGGGAACTGAATGAAGCTTTTGCGGTTCAAGTGCTTTATTGCCGAGACAAGCTTGGAATTCCTAACGAAAATCTCAATGTGAACGGCGGTGCGATCTCAATTGGACATCCTTATGGTATGTCGGGTGCGCGAATGGTTGGACATGCTTTGATTGAGGGCAAAAGGCGCGGCGTAAAATATGTGGTGTGCACGATGTGTGTTGGGGGTGGCATGGGCGCTGCCGGCTTATTTGAAGTTGCATAAATTTATATTCTATAAGGACTAAATTTTCATGAGTAAGATTGAATTTAAGGACCGGGTCGCGATCGTTACGGGGGCTGGTGTAGGGCTTGGTAAGTCTCATGCACTTGACCTGGCGCGGCGCGGCGTCAAAGTTGTAGTCAATGATCTAGGCGGCAGTGTCGATGGTTCTGGCGGTTCAGTGAGCATAGCCCAGCAAGTGGTTGATGAAATCGAGGCCGCGGGCGGTGAAGCCATGGCGAACGGTGCGAATGTGACCAAAGGTGAAGAAGTAAAAGCCATGGTAGATGCGGCGATCGAGCGTTGGGGGCATGTGGATATTCTTGTTAACAATGCAGGAATTTTGCGAGACAAATCCTTTTCCAAGATGAGCGTTGAAGATTTTAAGCTGGTTGTAGATGTTCATTTAATGGGATCAATGAATTGTACAAAAGCCGTTTGGGACCATATGCGCGAGCGTGAATATGGGCGCATCGTAATGACCTCCTCATCTTCTGGGCTTTATGGAAATTTTGGGCAATCGAATTACGGAGCCGCTAAAGCAGGTTTAATGGGATTTATGCAAGTGTTAGCACTAGAAGGCGAGAAAAAGAACATTCATGTGAATACGCTCGCACCCACAGCGGCCACACGCATGACAGAAGGCTTGTTGCCAGAAGCCGCTCTTGAATTAATGAGTGTTGAAAGTGTTACGGCTGGGCTCGTATTCTTGGTTAATGATCATGCTCCCACCAAAACTATTCTTTGCGCAGGAGCGGGGGGGTATTCTGTAACCAAATTAAATGAGACTGCCGGTCTTTACTTGCCTCCTGATCAACAAACAGCCGATCATGTAGCCGCAAATTTTGATAAAATTTCAAATGCAGAGACACAAGTAGAGATGAAAAATGGTGGTATGCAAACCATGAGATTTGTAACGATGGCAATGGAAAGCGCTAAGGCGTAAATTTGTTGAATTCTTATGAGTTTCCCCAATTCCCTAAAGAGGCCTTATGAGTGAACATGATGCTGAGCTATTGGAATTTACAAACGCGGCAGATGCTTGGTTTGGTGAGAATGTAACCCATGATCATGACTTTATGATGCCTCTCACCTTCATGGAGGTGGGCACGGATCAGCAATTTGATTTTTTACGCAATTGGCAAAGGCGAGTTTATGAGGCGGGCTTTTTGGGCGCTTCCTGGCCAAAACGATATGGCGGTGGTGGTTTATCTCAAAAATTTCAAAATGCGGCTACGGCCGTGATGCGCAAGCATCATGCACCCATAATGTTAAATGCTATTGGCCTAAACTGGACAGGCCCTTTATTGATGGATATTGGGACTGAAGAGTCATGCGATAAACATATAAAAAATATTCTAAGTGCAGAGGATATATGGTGTCAGGGTTTTTCCGAGCCGGAACATGGCTCTGATCTAGGAAATGCTCAACTGAAAGCCGTTCGGGATGGGGATCATTATATTCTCAATGGGTCTAAAATTTGGACGACACAGGGTAATTATGCAAAATATATGATTTTGCTTGCTCGCACGAATTTTGATGCCCCTAATAAATATGCAGGCTTGAGTTTTTTTCTTGCTCCGATGACGGTCGAGGGCATTGAAACTAAACCCATTCGGAAGTTGACCGGTGAATATGGATTTACACAGACTTTCTTCACAGATGCTAAAATACCAGCTTCTGGCCTAATGGGGCGTGAAGGAGAGGGATGGAAAATTGCCATGCGCACCCTTGAATATGAACGCGGTGCAAGGGGGGGGCAAGCGGGCGGCTATATTATAACGCCCTTAGATGCATTTGAAATTATTGAACTGGCCCGCCGCGCCCTGCGTGATGGAGCACCGGTGATGGAAGATCCGGTTATGCGTGATCAATTGGTTGATTTTATGATTGAGGCACAAAGTTTAAAGCTGTGTGATGAACGCATGAAACTTGCTCCTTTAAACACTGATAAACCGATGTCACTTGCCCTTTCAAATAAACTAATGAAAACCGAATTTGCACGGCGGATCAATGAATTTGCTATGACTATGTTGGGAAGTCAGGGAGCCTATTATGTTGATGAAAAAAATGCAATGGATAATGGAGTGTGGGCAAGGGGATATTTAAATGCTTTCTCCGCTACCATCGGAGGGGGAACATCACAAATTCAACGTAATATTATTGGCGAACATGTGCTTGGTTTACCAAAGGGCTAATGCTCAGGAGTTGATTTGCTATGAGTGAAAAATTTGATTACGGCCACCTGGGATTGAGCGAAGAGCAAGTTGATTTGCTGAACGTAGCATGGACCTTTTGCAAAGATAAATCACCGATAGAAAAAGTTCGTTCACTGATGGAAACTGATTGTGGGTTTGATCCCGAGGTTTGGGATGAGGTTGCCTCGCTTGGCTGGTTGGGCATTGCCATCCCAGAAGAATATGAAGGCGGTATTGGTCTGGGATTAGGCGAGGCTGTCCCAATTGTTGAACAAATGGGGCGCTCAATGATGCATACCCCTTTTGTTTCAACGACTCTTACAGCGCAATGTCTTTTACTGTCTGGCACAAAGCAGCAAAAAGAGAAATATTTGCCCAAATTAGCCACTGGTACGATCGGCACTATGGCATTTATGGAGAAACAATGCCGATGGGATTTTTCCAATATTCAGGCTAAGGCTATTGAGAATAAAGAGGGAAGGGCGCTGACAGGTACCAAGACCTTTGTGAGTGATGCGGATAAAGCACAAATTTTGCTTGTGTTAGTCATGCGTGATGAAAAGCCAACAATAGTTATACTTGAGCGCAATACAATCCCTGATCATGCGATCCGCCGGGAAACCATAATTGATGAAACAAAAAGATCATATGAGATAATTTTAGATAATTTAAAATATGATGATGTTAATATTCTAGATGCTGATTTTATTCTATCTTGCTTGACTAAAATTAACTTAGCTATGAATTTATTTTCTGCAGCCGAGAGCTGCGGTGCTGCGTTGAGTGTTATAGATTACACTACTGAATATTTGAAAACTCGAAAACAATTCGGAAAAACCATAGGGGCTTATCAAGGCTTAAAGCATCCAATTGTGGATGCTTTAATTGAGTATGAACAAGCGCGTTCGCATCTTTATAGTGCGGCACATAATTTCAATGAACAAGGACTCGGCGAAATTGCCGTGCACATGGCAAAAGTGCAGGCGGATAAGACACTCACGTTTGCAGCTGATCGCTCCATTCAGTTTCATGGCGGTTTTGGCTTTACCTATGATTGTGATGCACAGCTCTATCGTCGGCGTGCAGCTTGGCACTCGGCGATTTATGGCGATGGGGCATATCACAAGAAAAAGCTTGCGGCACTCATGTTTTAATAGTCTGAGTTATTGGGGCGGTTTTATCCCTACATAGCGAGTAAGCTTGCATTACCCCCAGCTGCAGTCGTATTTACTGTTAATGTTCGCTCTATGCAAAACCGTTCGGGATCATCTTTCACATCAAGAACAGGCAAAATAGGACCGGAACGTTGGCAAAGCGTATTCGCGATGTGTGATCGATCTTCATCATCGCATAACACAGCATCAATTTTGTATTGACCGTCAAGATATGTAAAAGCATCGGGTCGCGATATTATTTGTAGCATATTGTCTGGTAAGCCGGCCGCAGAGAGTTTATCGAATAGAGTTGTAATCTGATTTTGTTGCTCCTTATCAATGGCAATGAGGATGGCATTACCACTGGCTAATGAAAGAAAGATTTGTTTTTTAGCAATCGCGAGGTTTTCACTGCCAAAGCATAAGATGACACCTCGTCCCTCTCGTCGTAATTCATTGCGTTCTCCTGTTGGCCCAGGGAGTGTGATGGTTGTATGATACAAGTCCTCAATCAAGGGCATAATAGTTTCGATTATGAATTTGCTGTCTTCATTATTGTCACGGCTTACATTCTCAAAAAATACTCTTTGATCTTGTTTGTTGTTTTGCTCTAAAATGCCATGTGCCAGAGCGATTTTATCTTGTATGGCGAGGTTATTATTATCTAGTTTTGTCTTATCACTTTCTTTATTGGCTCGTTGACTTTCCTCAAAAAGCGATTGTTGTGAAGACTTCCTAGAAAGACGGCGAATGTAAGAGGGGCCTCCCGCTTTGGGACCGGTTCCCGATAGACCCTCGCCGCCAAAGGGCTGAACGCCAACGACGGCGCCAATTTGATTGCGATTCACATATAGATTTCCGACTTTTGCGAGGGCTGCAATTCGATCAATTCGTGCGTCTATACGAGTATGAAGCCCCATGGTCAGGCCATAGCCAAGGGCGTTAATATCAATAAGCAATTGATCGAGTTCGCCGGCTTTAAAGTTATGGATATGGAGAATAGGGCCGAAAATTTCTTCCGTGAGTTCTGACAAAGAGTTTATTTTAAATGCTATCGGGGCAACATAAAATCCGCTTGAGCAATTTTGGGATAATGTGCTCTCATGAATGACGGGCCAGTTTTTTTTATTTTTTTCCTTGTAAGTCTCCAACATGGTTTGAGCTTGTTTATCAATGACGGGACCAATGTCTGATCGTAAAAACTCTGGCGAGCCTACGCATAAGACTTCCATAGCGCCCTTCAACATCCGGTTAAAATCATCGGCAATGTCATCTTGCACACATACAACTCGGCATGCTGAACATCTTTGTCCAGCACTTTGAAAAGCTGAAGTGGTAACATCGCTAACGGCTTGTTCGAGTAAAGAAGTGGAATCTATGATCATCGCATTAATTCCACCTGTTTCGGCAATAAAGGGAATTAATGAACGGTTTGTTTCTCCAAGCTTTGAAGAAATAATTTTGGCTGTTCTTGTTGATCCAGTAAAACAAATCCCTTTAATCAAGGGATTTGAAACCAGATGAGAACCTAACTTTGCTCCATCCCCGATGATCAAGTGTAATGATTCTTCGGGAATACCCGCTTTATGAAGAAGTTTAATGGCTTCAAAGGCTATTAGCGGTGTTTGCTCTGCCGGTTTTGCAATCACGCTGTTTCCAGCAGCCAGAGCTCCTGTAATTTGCCCCAGAAAGATTGCGAGCGGAAAATTCCACGGTGAGATACAGGCAATTACGCCGTGAGGCTGACGTTCAACCATCTGTTCTTTTTTGCATTGGTTGGCATAATATCGACAAAAATCAACGGCCTCACGGATTTCAGCAACACCGTCCAAATATGATTTTCCGGCTTCATGCATGCATAATTTTAAAAAGAGGTCCTGATTTTGCTCGAGTAGATCAGCGGCTTTGAACAAGCACGTTGCTCTTTCCTCAGCTGTGCTTTGATTAATCCAGGAAGATTGATTGGCTATGTGGACAATTTCATCAATTTCATTGCGTTCAATATAAGAGGCAGTACCAATTTCTTGTTCGTTAATCGGGGAAATTACCGACATTTGGGTGCCTGCATGTAATTCTCCATTAATGATTGAGGTCGCTCCAATCGGTTGTTGTTGTGTGGAGAGATTTTCAATTTTTTGTGCAATGTTACTTTGCGTGAGGTCAGTACCTATTGCAGCTAGGCGTTTACCATTAAATTGATTGCGAGGGCTTGGAATTTTTGTATTTTCAGCGTTCGCGTTTTTAGCTAAAATTTCAAAGGGGTCGCGAACAATTTCGGCAATAGGGATTTTGGGATCAAGGAGTTGATTGACAAAGGAGCTATTAGCACCGTTTTCCAATAAACGTCTGACAAGGTATGGCAGAAGATCTTTATGCTGACCCACGGGAGCGTAAACACGGCTATGGACACCGGCTTTTTTAATTAACTCTATATGGAGGGACTCGCCCATACCATGAAGGCGCTGAAACTCATATTGCCGATTGTCACCTGCTATCACCATAACACCTGCTGCGCTGTGAGCGTTATGGGTTGCAAATTGAGGAAAAATAAGCTGACCGGCTTGAAATAATAATCTGGCACAGGCCAGGTAGCTTACATCAGTGTTTTCTTTTCGCGTAAATACAGGATAGCTTTCAAGACCTAACTCCTGTGCACGTTTTATCTCTGCGTCCCAATACGCCCCCTTAACAAGTCTAACGGTAATAGAGCGGTCGGTTTCATGTGCTAAATGGGTGAGGGCATTAATCATGGCAGGCGCGCGCCTTTGATACGCTTGAACAACAACGCCTAGACCGTTCCAATTTTGCAATTCTGGATCATGCATCAACTTATTGATGATCAAAAGCGAAATCTCTAATCTATCGGCTTCTTCTGCATCTATGGTGAGGCCGATGTTGGCATCTTTGGCGATTTTCGCCAGCCGCTTTAATCGATCTATTAAAACTGGCAAACATACATCCCTTTGAGAGTATTCATAACGCGGATGAAGAGCAGACAATTTTACTGAGATGCCTGGGGCTTTTGCCATTGATGGATATTGGGCAGAATTTAGCGCAAGTGTATTTGCTGAATGAAGGTAAGATTGGAAATAGCGCTCGGCGTCGTCCAGGGTATGGGCAGCTTCACCGAGCATATCATAAGAATAAGCAAAGCCCTCTTGTTCTCCGCGTTTGGCTTTTGTGATCGCTTGTTCTAACGTGGCCCCAAGTACGAAATGCTCCCCCATCATCGCCATCGCCTGTTCCATGGCTTGTCTTAAAACGCTGTCCCCAAGTTTAGCGGCAAGATTTTTCGCACGAATACCGCCGCTTGTAGATATCCATGTAGAGGATAATTGCAATCCTCTGGTTGAGAAGTTGACGAGCGTACTATCAGATTTTGAAACATGATCAGACCAGTCACCAGAAGTAATTTTATCGCGCATCAAAATATATGCGGTCTTTGCATCCGGTGTACGGATTAACGCCTCGCACAACCGCATCAAAGTCACGCCTTCATCACTGGCGAGACCATATTGCTGCAAGAACTGATCAATAATCTGGCCTCGACGTGCGCCAGAACGGGCAGCGTCAGCAAGGCTCATTGCTGTTTGATTGATTTTCTGGCGTGTCGTTTCATCAAGATCTGCCTTCGAAACCAAATGTTTCAAACACTCTCCTTCATTAGCCAGATAGAGTCTGGTTAGAGCGGGGTAGAGTGTTTTATGGACATCGATATTCTTAGCAATCATTTTTTTTATGCCTTTTCTGACCCTGATAGAGCGCACAATTGTGATCGCTCTGAGACGGCGAGGGGAACCTCAAAACTATATTTTTGAGTAGCAGATTTCTGCATAATCGTCAGATTTTATTGGCGAGAATGGCAAAAATATTTGATGTTTAAATTTGGCTCACCAGGTCATGCCAGTGTGGATTTCCTTATTAATAGTGATGTTTTGCTAAGCCCCCAATTGGACACATCAAACGAGAAACCAAAAGTCATTGCCGGGTCGACTTGTTGATGATCCCTGTAAATCTGCGGAGGTCTCGCTCCTGGCTTAGCGAATGGCAAATCACTCTTGACAGACAGGCATTTCAAGGCCACTCCCTCGCATAAGAATTTATCGACAGAATATGGGTTTAGCCCAGTTGGAGACACTCATGCACGCCTATCGTACCCATAAATGTGACGCCCTTCGTAAATCTGAAGTTGGCCAGACTGTTCGCCTTTCTGGCTGGGTTCATCGTAAACGAGACCATGGTGGCTTGTTGTTTATTGACCTACGCGACCATTATGGTTTGACACAGTTAGTTGTTGAACCTGAAGTCTCTTTTTTTGCTGAGATTGAACGCGTGCGCCAGGAAAGTGTGATTATGGTCGTGGGCAAAGTCGTTGCCAGGGACGCAGAGGTTGTTAATCCAAACCTGCCTACTGGGGAGGTTGAAATCAGAATCGAAGAATTTGCAGTTCTCTCTGCGGCGGACGAATTGCCTCTTCCTGTTTTCGCGGAGCCGGATTATCCCGAAGATGTGCGCCTGCGTTATCGTTATCTCGATTTGCGCCGTGAGACTTTGCATAAAAATATTATGCTGCGTGCCAAGGTTGTAAAAGCCATTCGCAACGGAATGGAAACGGCCGGTTTTACTGATTTCCAAACCCCGATCTTGACGGCTTCTTCTCCTGAAGGGGCGCGTGATTTTCTTGTTCCCTCCAGGCTGCATCCGGGTAAATTTTATGCGCTGCCGCAAGCGCCTCAGATTTTTAAACAGCTGATCATGGTCTCTGGTTTTGATCGCTACTATCAAATCGCTCCGTGCTTTCGTGATGAAGATGCCCGCGCAGATCGTTCTGCGGGTGATTTCTATCAATTGGACATGGAAATGAGTTTTGTCGAGCGTCAGGATGTATTTGATGCGGTCGGCCCGGTGATGGAAAAAGTTTTCAAAGAGTTTGCCGGTGAACGCAAAGTTTCTTCATACCCGTTTCGTGAGATCCCTTATGATGAGGCGATGCTGAAATATGGGTCTGACAAGCCTGATTTGCGTAATCCCATTGAGATGCAGATTGTCTCTGATCATTTCAGGGGCTCAGGCTTTAAAATTTTCAGTCAGATTTTGGAGGCTGATGCAAGCCACGAAATTCGCGCTATTCCGGCCCCGACGGGCGGCAGCCGAGCCTTTTGTGATCGCATGAACAGCTGGGCTCAAAAAGCTGGTTTGCCTGGTATGGGCTACATGATTTTTGATGAAAGCGAGGCTAAAGGGCCGTTAGCTAAAAATATTGGACCTGAACGCTCCCAAGCGATCCGCGAGCAGTTAGGATTGAAAGCAGGAGACGCGGCTTTCTTCCTTGCGGGCAAACCTTCCGAGTTTTTGAGTATTGCGGGTCAGGCACGTGATGTCATAGCTGATGCTTTGGACCTTGCTGATAAAGATGCATTTGAATTTGCCTGGATTGTTGATTTCCCAATGTATGAATGGGACGAAGAGAACAAAAAAGTTGAGTTTGGCCACAACCCTTTCTCTATGCCACAGGGCGGATTAGAAGGGCTATTATCAGCCCAAAGCGATGAGGATTTTCTTGCTATTAAAGCCTATCAATATGATCTTGTCTGTAATGGTTATGAACTTGGCTCAGGTGCCATCAGAAATCATCGTGCTGATATTATGTATAAAGCTTTCGAAGTTGCAGGTTATGGCGCAGAGGTGGTAGAGGATAAATTTGGGGGTATGCTGAATGCCTTTAAGTATGGTGCACCACCTCACGGTGGGTGCGCTATGGGCGTTGATCGCATGGTCATGCTGCTTGCCGATAAGGAAAATATCCGAGAAGTGACGATGTTCCCGCTAAATCAACAGGGGGAAGACTTGCTGCTTGGCGCCCCTGTCGCTTTGGATGATCAGCAACTCAAAGACGTGCATATCAAAGTGCAAATGCCAATCGTTGAAAAGAAGAGTTAAAAAAACGCTCGACACCTTGATGATCTCGAGCGTTAAATTATCGTATGCCGCCTAAGTATTAAACCACTTTGGCGGCATAGTTTTTTTAATTAACGTCAAATCTATCCAGCATCATAACTTTGTTCCAAGCGGCAACAAAGTCATTAATGAAGGTTTCTTCGGCATCAGCATATGCGTAGGATTCTGCGATGGCCCTTAGTTCTGAATTCGAACCAAAGATTAAGTCAACGCTGGTCGCAGTCCATTTTAAGTCGCCACTGGAGCGGTCATGGCCTTCAAACACATCTTTTGTTGTCGCAGACGGTTTCCATTGGGTGCCGATATCCAACAGGTTGACAAAGAAATCATTGCTCAAGGTTCCTGGTTGGTCAGTAAACACACCATGTTTTGTGCCGCCCGAATTTGCATCTAACACTCGCAAACCACCGATCAGTGCGGTCATTTCCGGCGCTGTCAAATTTAAGAGATCAGAGCGGTCAACGAGTAGATCGACAACAGATTGATCATTCCCATCCTTTGTATAATTGCGAAATCCGTCTGCAACTGGTTCTAACACAGCAAATGAATTGATATCGGTTTGCTCTGCGTTCGCATCGCCTCGTCCCGGTGTGAATGATACAGTAACCGAGTGCCCCGCGTCTTGCGCGGCTTTTTCAATTGCCGCAGTGCCGCCTAGCACAATGAGATCAGCCATTGAAACTTCCTTGCCATCTGCTTGCGCACTGTTAAAGCTGCTTTGAATATTACCAAGTATGCCTAACACTTTTTCGGCTTCAAGCGGGTTATTGACCGCCCAGTCTTTTTGCGGAGCAAGCCGCAGGCGAGCGCCATTGGCGCCGCCTCGTTTATCTGTATCGCGGTAGGTTGACGCTGAGGCCCATGCCGTACGCACGAGCTCTGATATGGTGAGACCGGAACCCAGAATATCAGATTTGAGTTGGTTAATGTCTTGCGCATTGATCAAGGGATAATCAACAGGACTGATGGGGTCTTGCCAGATTAGGGCTTCATCAGGCACATCAGGGCCGAGATATCGTGCGCGTGGACCCATATCGCGATGGGTAAGCTTAAACCAGGCACGAGCAAATGCGGCTTCAAACTCTTCCGGATTTTCGCGAAAGCGTTGTGAAGCTTTCCGATATTCGGGGTCTTCTTTTAGTGATAAATCGGTTGTAAACATGATCGGCGCATGACTTTTTGAACTGTCATGAGCGTCAGGCACGGTGCCTTGGGCTGCACCGTCTTTTGGAACCCATTGGGTGGCACCGGCTGGGCTTTTGGACTTAACCCATTCATATTCAAATAAATTGTCGAGATATTGGGTCGACCAATAAGCCGGGCTGGATGTCCAAGCGCCCTCAAGGCCACTGGTAATTGTATCAACGCCTTTACCGCTCCCACACTTATTTTTCCAGCCAAGCCCCTGGTCTTCGATATTGGCACTGGCTGGTTCTGGTCCAACGCATTCATCGGGCTTTGCCGCGCCGTGTGCTTTACCAAACGTGTGACCACCAGCAATTAACGCAACGGTCTCTTCATCATTCATCGCCATACGCCCGAAGGTTTCGCGAATGTCTTTTGCTGCTGCGAGCGGGTCGGGTTTACCGTTTGGCCCCTCTGGATTGACGTAGATTAGTCCCAAGCGAGAAGCGGCGAGGGGGCGTTTTAATTCTCTGCCTTCTCCATGGCGTTCGCTGGCTAGAAATTCATTTTCCGGCCCCCAGTAAACCAGATCCGGTGTCCAGGAATCCTCGCGTCCACCCGCAAATCCATAGGTTTGAAACCCCATAGATTCCATAGCGAGAGTTACTGTAAGGACCATTAAGTCAGCCCATGAAATTTTGCGGCCATATTTTTGTTTGATCGGCCAAAGCAGACGTTGGGCTTTATCAAGGTTGGTGTTATCGGGCCAGCTATTGAGCGGCTCAAAGCGTTGTTGGCCTGCGCCGGCACCGCCTCTTCCGTCAAAGGTGCGGTATGTTCCCGCGCTATGCCAGGCAAGGCGAATAAAGAAAGGGCCATAATGCCCATAATCTGCTGGCCACCAATCTTGGGATGTTGTCATCACTTGCTGAATATCATTTTTTACGGCCTCCAGATCAAGCGTTGAAAATTCCTTCGCATAGTCAAAATCATCTCCCATGGGATCATTTTGGGCTGCATTTTCTCTCAAAATTGTAAGGTCTAACTGTTCCGGCCAAAATTTCCTATTCGGTGTCGGGCGTACTCCTGATGCTCCTTGATTAGAGGTCTCTTGATAGGAGGTTTTTCCCTCTTTTGCCTGCGAAGGCCGGGCTTTGGTTGGCTCTTCTTGTATTGAAGTTTCATTTGATGGTGCTGGGGTTTCTGTTTTGGGCTCACCGCCGCAGGCACTGATGGCCAGTGCCATTAGAGATACGGTGACGATACCAATTTTAGGTGTAGATTTCACAGTTATGCTCCATAAGGTTTGGAATTCCTGGAAGGTTGAGTTTTTACTTGATCAATAATTTTTAGGCTAAGAGTCCGATTCAAAACTAATATTTAGCCAGTCGTCTTGAGATCATACG
>CAYZLR010000039.1:0-30677 GCA_964479275.1 uncultured Caulobacterales bacterium | reverse complement strand
CCTTGCTTCCATTTTTACCTTACAAGGTGTCTACAAAGCTAGGGGCACATCACCTGTCCGAGAACTGGAACACTTTTGTCGAAGAACTATTGCAATTGGTTTTGTAGATTTATCCTCAAAGCGGACGAAAGCACACTTCAAAACTATACTAAGCTCCATAATTTTGAGAGGTCGGATGAAATAAAAACTGACCAAAAATATTTCCAACGAAATACATTCAAATGGTTACTCAAATGCAAGTTCAAAAGAAATAAAGAATAGAAAATATTCACAAAAACTGAATTCCCAAATCCTCAAACCTGTAACGGTATTCAGCAATAGAATGCGCAAAGTTTCCAATACGTTTTTCACCAGCAAAATGTATCCAGCTCGGTCTATTTTCGGGTCGCCCTACAATAGAAGCAATTTGGCGTAATATTGTGAGCGTAGAATACCATTCCTCTAAAAAGGCTTTCGCGCTCGTTCAGCCTCATCTTTTACGTGTGACGGTCAAACTAGAGATTATACAATTGGTTATAGCAAAAGGCTCAGCGCAATGCCCTCTTATCATTCCACTTCGTCTAGCCAGCCCTGAACCCGCTCGACCTCGGCCTTGGCGTCAATCGTTTCAAAAAGAGCGAGCGCATTTTCCCAATAGTCCACCGCTTCATCAAGCTTGCCGCGCGTCCGCGCCACAATACCGAGGTTTCCATAGGCAATAGCCATGCCTTCCTCGTTACCAAGTTCTTCATCGAGAGCGAGTGCTTTTGCAAAATAGTTCACGGCTGCGTCGAGATCCCCGTGCATCTGCGCCACATTCCCGAGATTTACATTTGAAACTCCGGTAGAGCCAGGAAGCTTCGTCGCGCGTTCCACGCTACGTTTTGAAACAGCATAACGTTTTGCAATTTTGCCGGCATCAAAATTATCTTTGTCAATTTGATCATGAACCAGATCGATAAGCCAATCCTCCACTTCAGAATTGGGTCTAAAAAACTCAATCTCCGAGCTCAATGTGTTTACACTCCGAGGCTTTGCAGAAACACGGATTTGCTGCATTAAATCGCGAACAGTATCTACTTTTTCACCTGAGGGCTTTATCTGGTCCAGACTGTAATCTGAAACCTGTTCATTTACATCCAGTATCAACTTCTTAAGTGTTAATTCAGTTGGATTAACAAATTCGTTAATCCTGGCTTGGGCAAATATTTCCTTAGCTTCATGTGTAGAAATCTTTGCAATTGCTTTTTTTATAGCTGGATAGAGCTTTTGTGTGCTTGGCGATATAGTCATGTAAGTCTGGCTTTCTGCTTCCTCTTTAAATGGGTCGCGCCCTGTCGGCTGATCCCATAGGGCCCAAGAACCTGACCCAAAAGACGAGTTTCCAGCGGCTTCAAGCCATGAGCCTTCTTTGACCAAGTCAGGCAATGTCTGGGTCGCCCTCATGATGGCCTGCAATGCAGAATTCAACATTGGCGGGAAGGTCAAAGGAAGGAGACCGCTAATCTTTTCGCCAAATGCCCGTTTCGCCTCTTGGTCCAACTCCGCTTTTGATTGTGGGAAGTCTCCCTCATCTCGATCAAGTGCCATCAATAAAAGGGCTATTACATCGGGCGACCCTGGCATCAAGCCCCACAAGTTTCTCAAAACCATCGCTTCGAGCTTCTCTTTTCGGTCTTTACCTAAAAAATGCGAGTGCGCGCCGATCAACCCTAATAGGGGATGACTGAACTTGCCATAAAGGGCTGCAAACCGGTCCTCAGGTTTAAGCAGGTCCAACCGGCTCCCCAATCCCAAAAGCGCCGCATCAATCTTTGCTGATAGCTCATCATTAGGGTCATATCCCCTATCATGGCGAACCATCTTTACACTTGAAGTAGAAAGTCTCGGACGCCGCTGATATGGAATGAAAACAAAATTGTCCCATCCCTCATATAGGCTGATGGGGAGCATTTGTCTGCGCTCTCCGCTCATCCTGCTAAGAATATAGTTCCCGGGTTTCAGCAGTGCAGAATAGACTGCAAAAACATCTGATTGCGGAGGTTGTGTCTGGCGCGCGCCAAAATCAGAAACACGTATTCCATTGGAGTCAAATAAAACGAGATCAGAAAAAAGCTGTGCTGTGTGTTTTGTCTTTTCACCAGAACCGCGAACCATGATCATCAAGCGCGGCCTGCTTTTATCTGCCCCCAGCTGCTGGAACGTGGATTGCGTACTGTATAGAATTGCTGAGCTCTGTAAAAATTCGTGCGTATGGGTTGTATCAGACATGGGCATAGCAGAGTTACGGCGAGGAACGTCTAGGGCCTTACGCGTAGTCTCGCGATGAATGATGACCTCTTCTCGCATCTCCCCAAAGCGCTCTATACGGGCGGTATATAGCCCCTTTGGCAATTTTAATGAAACGCTGCCATTTCCTTCACCACATAAAACACCATGGCCATCAAAGATTTTAATCTTTGCAGACCAATCACTCCCTCCCTTTAAGTCAGCAGCCTCTACAAAAAAATCTGTTGAATTTCCCTTGTTTTTAGAACGTGACATAAGCTCCCTCCATCTCCGGGCGGAAGTGAAAAGAATACTCATCGTGCGTTATCGTATCAATTAGCACGTAAAGTTCTGGGCGAAGTGTAACTTGCCAGGAACCATTCACCGGATCACCCTCTTGCACTACATCGGCATTTGCATCCAGCAATTGAACCGGCCCTGCCCGCCAATCGTGAAAGTGGATTTCGAAATTAGAGCCATTAGCTTCGGGTACGGCTTGACCGAAGACCATATCATCATAAGGGTTGGGCGGGTCTGTTCGCGGCTTTTGATTATGCCCCGCATCTTCGGCAATTTTTTGCACCCAATATTCAAGATGTTCCCACAGTTCTTCTGCCGTGATTCCGCCCCCTACTCGATCTGATCCCTTTTTCAATCCAGCAATGAGAGCATTTGTAAAATGCCCGTGAACAATCTCTTCCTCACCCTCATCCGCTATTAAATCTCCATCTTCACCCTCAAAGGCTCTTCTCATGGGCTCTGCTGCGAAAAAAATCTGTTTCTTGACTGAGTCACGACCGTCATGCGGCTGCGCACAGCCCAGAGACGTATTATCGGCGCGAACGCGAATGGCAGAAACGCGGCAGCAATCAAGAAAGACGGCAATCTCCTCAAATGGCATGCAATGCTGCGCCGCCTTGCAATAACTATCCGTTAAAATCGCAGCATTAGGCCGCCTATATGACCACCTGGGCAAGCATAGGGTTTGCTCGAAGGACAGAAAATCGGGAGTATCAACCAGCTGTCCGTGTCCGCTAAAGAACAGATAAAGTCGCCGGCCTCCGCCGCCAGTCTTCGCAGACGCCCATATCTCATCAAGCGCATCATCAATGGCATCTTTGTTCACGGCCATAGGGTCGCCATCTGATGTGATAAGTTTGCAATTGGCGACTGGTAGACCGCCTCCCGTCGCCGTATCTTTCAACCAATCGGCGAACAGCTTTGCATCACGAATGGCTCCCTTTAAGTTACGACCATTCGTACCATATTGGGGATAATCATCGATTCCAACGACCAGAGCATAATCTTTAGGTTGGTTATGCGCCATGCGGCGAAACAGGCTGTGAAACGATATGCGTCAGTGATTTTCTTGTGAGCGCGTCATTGTCAAAATCGCCATGCTTCTGACTACTGCTCCGCAGCCCTTCACCGCCATTATCAGTTACTGATAAAATATTACGGTTCTCACCTGCAGCTTTCAACCAAGCTGCCAACTCTACCAGATGATCGTCGTCAAACGGCTTTTCTTCTGTCTGGAAACGTTCCATTCCCGCAAGAGGAGCATCAACGTCTGGCTCCAAAACGCCTGAGATAAAATAGAGGAGTGATCGTGTATAAACCTTCGGAACCAAACGGTCCCTCTTTTCATACGCGTCCTGCATGGTGAACATTCGAAATGTCTCATAGCGCTCCTCTTTTGTCATGACTTCATCAATCATAAACTGCGACGTGCAGGCTGGCGCCAAAAAGACTATATTCCTGATCTTGGGTATAGTAGCTGAAGCATAAGCGCTTTTCAACATATGGCATATTGCATTCGTTCCAGCGCTGTGACCCACAAAATCAACCGTGAAGTTGGGATTTGCAGATTGATGGGCCGTTAGTTTTTCTAGAAAATAGGTGCCAGGATGAGAGTCCTCATTTAGCGGCACTGTATTGGGCAGCCACATTTTCTCTGCAATGTCTTTTATGTTTTCCCAAACCCATTCGCCAAGATCGGCAAGATAAAGCTCACGCAATATCTCTTCAATAGTTGTCGGATAAAGACCGTGATCTCGTCCTTTCCAATACCTCCTAAGAACCCGATAAGTAACCTTTGCCAAAACTTTAGCAATCTTCAAAATTTCAATTCCGCGTCCCTCTTCTCTGAGATTATTTTCGATGTCTGTCTTTAGATAGGTATCTTCAAATAAAAGCCGGTCTTCAGATTCAACAAAATCCAAATCCGCCTGAAGTTCCAATTGGTATTCAACGACCATTTCATTTTCAGCTTGCTGTAACGCCGCCTCATCTAGAGATTCTGCTCCCCCGCGCGCACGGGCTTCAAATGATTCAAATTTCTCGACTTTCTCTAATTCTGCTTCAATTTCCTGCATTGACATTGCTTCGCCAGCGCCGCGGCCAGAAATATCTGCCCCTAATCGTTTTGTGAGTTGCCTGAAGACATAGCGCACTATTTTTTGAAATAACTTCGTATTATCGATACGCGTCAGGTTTCGAGAGATAACTTCAATCAATCCCGTTTCCCAGATAAATGTTAGAGAATGCGCGCCCCCCGCCTCATAAACACTTTGCATGGACTTAGCGACCGCTTCGCCCCTTGCCTCTTTGACCAATCCACCATGTATATGAACGGCTAATCTGTCGGCATTAGTTTGTTGTAAATGCGTGAAAATGGCATCGATATCAGCTACAGTTGTATGAAGATTTCCACTAGGCTTAAAAGTTCCATGTGGCCCAACATTGATATAATTGAGCTTGCTAAAATCACTCATAGATTTTCTCCTTTTCCCGTCAGGAACTTTGGCGGCAGTGATCCCTCAGCAAATAGACTTGCTATAAAATCATATAATATTTGAGTTATCTAAGCCGCGATCCCCTTAAACTTCTGAGCACAGTGGACTAAATTTCACTCGATTAAAAGTAACTTTGTACTAAAATAGACTTTGTCACGTTAAAACGTAGGAAAACCCCCAAAGCAGACCTTAGTTATGTGTCTCACTTTGTGCTGCAATCTCAACTGGTCGTCGCAACAGATACTGTAAGATAAGTGTGTGGAGTGATGATTATTAAGAAGAAGAAATATACACCTGTTGGATTTACTAAAGCTCAAAAGTACGAGTCATTGAATAGATTACGGTGCGCCGAAAAGATAAAGTCTATTGGACATCAACTCTGTAAGTCGGCGTTTATTTAGATAAGTTGACTCTAGTGTGACACGTCTAAAACGAATACATCAATTTTGGTTTTCAAGTCATCTGGCATATTTGCCTCGATCTTTAGCTTCAGTTCAGAAGCAGAAGTAACTTCGTGTGTCCTCACGCCAGCCACTGAATATTCCGCGCCAAACCATATCGCAATATAGACACCTTGGTCAGCAGCATTGGGGTGTCCCATATAACGTTCGGATAATTGCGTTGCTGCTGCTGTGTAAAGCTCTTTATGCCATTGCCCTTTAACTTCTGTAACGAGAAGGTATTCAGTTCCTTCAATATTTGCTCGGAGCGTAAAATCAGATCGTTTATCATCATGTAAATGATGTTCAATTGTTACCGATAGTCCTAGTGCCTGACTCTTCAGCTGAAGGCGGTCGACTATGACTTTCGTAGCGGTGTTCTCATCAACGCGTTCATGTTCTCCAGATGTTTGTTTATTGTAAAAATACGTTTCTGGATTGGTTTCAGCACCGCTGATCCAACTTTGTATTTCCTCTAAAAATTCTAGCAATAGCGCTCGCATATCTTCTACCGAGGCTATTTCTTGATTGTCTAACATGTTAACAAGTGTTTCGGGAGTAGGTGGAGAAAAATTCCGTAAAGCCAGCGCCTTTAGCACGTCAACTCTTTTGGTTTTTAGTGCATTTGTAAAATCAGAAAATCTTTCATCTGATAAAAACCTGTCAATTGAGGACAATGCATTTTCGGCATCGCCTTTATCGATTTGCCAAAACAATTCGGAAATAAATCGATATGCGGTTTGTTCTGGAGGGTCACCAGTTCCCCAGTGGCTTGGCAATGAAACTTTCGGCCATTTATCGATAAAGGTGTCTAAGACAATTTCGATTTTCTGGGTGTCTAATTTCTTCCAGTCTGTGTCATCAGGGCTATGAATTCTGCCTGAAACGGCCTGAATTTCTAATATCCGTTCTTTGTTCTCTTTCAACCAAGAGATAGTCGCAGCATCACATTCATTGAAGAATAGAAACTTGCGAAGCTGCCAATAATCGCGCCTTCGGTCAAATTCAACAGCTGCATCAGTGTCAGACGGACGGTCCCCCAGATGCTTTATCTGATGATCTATGACCGCTTCTAGGCCCGATCTATCGCAATGTGTCGCCGCGATCTCAAAAAGCGTATCTGTCGCTTGCAAGTTCATGTTAGGAAATCGTTCAAGCCACTCAATCGCTAAGGTTTGCCGTAACGGGTGGAATTCTTCTTGGTAAGACAACCATCCAGCATTGGTGAATTGGCGTTCTGGATTTTCAAGTTGCGGCTCAACCAGTGTACGAATGAACTCTTCTAGTTCTTTATCATCTCGAAGAATATGCCTGTTAATTTCAGTATTGAATGCATCACGATCATCTGTGTTTCCATTCATGGACTTTGTTTTAACAACTAATAGTATATCTTTTCGAATGCCATCTAAATGACCGAATTTTCGAAAATGCGCTAAGCAAGCCGCATGTGCGATATTAACGCTGTAATATGTTCCCGCACTTGTACTAATGTCGGTCAGTTTTGGAAGATTAGGCGCTATAAAACCAAAGCTCGCTATTAGCGCGTTAGTTGGCAAGTCAGGATCGACCATTTCTGGGAAATATTTATCGTCTTTAGATAAATATCCGTTCGCGAAAACTCTAAGCCACCAGAAATCGCGACCTTGCGAAATCTGCTCAATATTTTCATCAAAGTGCTTTTGATTGTCGGATTTAATAGCTGCTCTGCGTTTGCGGTGCTTTTTGACAACATAACTATTATTGAACCTGTTTCCTTTAAACCTCTTTTTATACGCTCGGTTCTGCTTCGCCCATGCTTTGCCAAATTCAGTTTTTTCATAGGCTTGTTTGCGCATATGCGCCCTGTACGGGTTGGGAAAGTTCTTTTTTTCATAGAGCCTATGATGCTCAATGAAACTCTCCCAAAGGACAACATTATCAGTTTCAAAAGCATAATCGGTGATTGCTCGAAAGTCCCCGCGCCTAAAACTCAAACCTGAATGACCGCAACCCATGTTAAGATCGACTTTTGCATCGAAGATCTGATCTGGATTGGTCATGTCACCGAATTTTAAGCGTTGAACGGCTTGTCTTAGGTCATCGTTCTTTTGCAAAGCATCAATGCTTGGGCTGTCACTTGATCCTCCGAAATTCTCGAATTTTAAGTTTTCTGTCCAAGTAAGAATTTGAGTTGGCGTTGGCACATCACCTTTCAAGTTGAATAGGTTGTCCATGAGACGCCCAATCATTTTACTTGTTCCATCTCGGCAATAGCACTCGTAACGTTTTTTCGGGGAACAAGTGCATGAGAGACCTTTGCTCAAGGAGTCTAATAAGAATATAGTCGTCGCGCGATTAAACGAACGAACCAGCCTACTGATAAAGTATTTTGAGCCAATTGCGGAGTCAGAATGTCTGGCTGATTTAGGTTGATGAGGATAATAAAGCTCAATCAAAGAGTTGATGTGCGCCAAAACCTTTGCGGTATTAAAATTCGAAACGCCATAATGTTCGATGATTGAGGCTGCTAATTTGAGGGATGGCTTACCATGTTCAGCTACAAGTTTATCAAACGTACCCTCCCAATCAAAATCCTCCATGTTTTTGAGCGTGCTGAGCGCTCTTACTCGAAGGCCTTCGCCACAATTCTGATTTAAAACCAACGATAAAATTTCTTCTTTGATGTCTGATGCAGCAGTGGAATCCTTGAGTAGCTCTAATATTAACTCGCGTAAATTAGGATTGATGGTGTTATCAGCAAGAAGTTCTTTTGTTGCTTCAATAATGTCAGAGGTAAAAAAACCGTTAGCACTGAATGTGCGCCATCCCTCCGAGCCTCGGAAGTAAGGATCGATTTCAGCGTAATCCACAAGCGCTTTAAGTAAATGCATTTTAGACTTTGAACTAAGTAAAGATGGGTCACCATTGGAGATTACTGCATAAGGGTCTAATTCAATTATTGCAGCTTCAATCGTTTCTTCACCTTGCGTTGCCATCCATGCAAGAACTCCCCTGAGTTCGCTTCTGGGTACATTGTTTGGGGCAATAATAGACAAGATACGGTTTAGCGTTAGCCTATCGCTGGAGTTCTGTATGCGGCGCACTAAATAACGTGCTGCAGAATATTCTGCAATAATTCTGTGTATTGGTTCATGTTGATCGGGCAAGTCAGATGGCTTGAACAAGCCTGTTAGTGGCGCAGAGATCGCTTCTGATTTGCCATTAAATAAAATGCTTCGCACATAAGGAAATTCATGGTCACTTGCGCCTTCTGTAATGGCGATACCTGCGCTGCCGCTCAGAAGAACTTTGCAGAAGGTTTCATCTCCTTGAAGAATTATTGATGATGTCGGTGGCGCATCACCCTGAAGATTTTCGTCATTTTTCTCCGTAGCCAATTGCTCAATCGCGTCCGTGAATACTTGGTTTTTAGTTGAGAATTTACCATTACTACGCACATAAGCGTCGGCGAATATTTTTAACATCTGCGGGTTACCAAGTAGTCCGCCTATATCCAAATCGTCTAAGCTCGACTTAAAATGGTCGAAACTTTTATCGGGCTTATAGCTCAAAAACAAACTTCTTTGTTCTTGTTCGGATAATTCAGATAAATACGCCAAACGAGGGGGTTCACCGAAAGCAGTCTCGATTGTTTTGGTTCTCGCCTGTTCCCATTGAGCGGAGCGGCTGGCAAAAATAATCTTTTCAGGTTCCAGTTCCGCGGCCTGAATTATAATCGCATCAATGGCCGAAGGATCAATTTTGGCAACCTCATCAAGGCCATCAATTATCAATGTCTTGGTGTTTTTAAATTTTGTTTTGTGACGAAAGAGGCTTGCTCTCATCCTTTCTGTTCCCATTGAGGAAGCAAGACTGTTAAGAAGTTCAGTTTTTCCAGCCCCAGGTTCTGCAAGAACAATAGTCACTTTTGTGCCCTTCAAGAGCTTGTCTTGATGGATAGCTTCATGGGCAACACTTAGAGTTCGTTTAATATAATGATGTTTGGCGGCAGTCATAAAAAGGGTGTGATTTGATTTAA
This sequence comes from uncultured Caulobacterales bacterium, assembly GCA_964479275.1. Classification (GTDB taxonomy): domain Bacteria; phylum Pseudomonadota; class Alphaproteobacteria; order Caulobacterales; family Parvularculaceae; genus CALLPQ01. The sequence goes on along the minus strand of CAYZLR010000039.1, from coordinate 21,177 downwards.
ATACACCCAGTTATTACGCTATCTTGCTTGTCCATGACAGATTTACTTTTCTTTTTCCCAATTCCATGAACGACTCCCTAAATATTTAGGATGAACGCATAATCGCTCCGCCAAAGCGGTCTCTTCTGCGCCTATTTTTTCGCAGACACCAGGGTTTAATCCCCAAAGAGGACGAAACTCGGGTTGAGGCGTGTTAGGTATTAGCGCGAAATGACACCTTAAGGGTTTTTACGGAATTTTTCTCTCAGACATCATAATAATAATTTCATTATTCCTCTTCGGGATAAAACGCTTTGAGAATTTCAACACCTTCCAAAATTGACACCATCGCATGTGGAGTCTGAACTTTTGGACGTTCTCGGCTATATGCACTAACTATATCCTTAGACACCCGTTTTCCACCCAAGTATTTTTTGAGTTGGTCTTCGTCGGGGTATTCTTGTTCTTCATGACTGACTGCCACAAAATCATCATCCTGGAGTCGGTAAACCCGCGTATGATTATACCTACCGCCGAAACCATCATTATTTCCTCCGTATGCGTTTTTTTCTCCCGCGATTACCCAAAATGCTTCCAAATTGGCTTTATCTAGTGCGTGTAGGAATATGCCTTTTTTGATAAGTCCGGCTGAGGGACCAGGCTGATGCGAACACGGATCAAAGAACACTGTCTCTCCCTCTGAATCCACAAAACTCAAAGACTTTCCATCCGCTACACTTAAGTGAAGTAATTTAGCTAACCATTTGGCAGGCAATGTAATACCCACATTCGAATCCAGAGAGTAATCATAACCGCTTTTTTCCTTTAGAAAATCGACCGTTGTCGCTCGGACATTTAAGGATTGGTCTTCATTTTTAGTAATATCGGTCCAATCCGAGAAATCCGTAATTCCAGAGTGCCACGGAAACTCACCCAAGTATCTCCTATAAGGAAATTCAGTATGCGCGACCGATGAGGGTTCCGTTAATCTGTTATCTGAGAGGAAGTTCACAATCTCATTAATCGACCCTTTGGCCGCAACATAACAATTTACACGATACCACGTTTGCGAACTCAAACCTTTTTCTTCGCTATGACGTGTTTCACCGAAAACGTTCAGTACCAACCATTTAGTCTTTGTATCAGGGTCAATCACTTCAAGAGATTCCGCAGAGTTTAAAACATCCTGCCCACTCCAAAGCCAGTTCAAACGATCCATTGGCTCCAATCTTGGCAATGTGGCGTGTAGCGGCGTCCACCAGGTTTTTGGCCATTGTTTCCAGCCATCATAATGCGTCTCAGTCACGAGAAGTGAAGGATCAATATTTCTGAGCCCTATATTACAGGCGTCGGTATATTTTCGTGGCTTTTTGTTACCCGAATACCCGCGTTCTCCCAAATAAATATGGTTATCAGCCAGTATCGCCCCCAACTGGTAAAGAGCAATCCATTGATATTTTTTTCCAACTCGCTCAACACGGTGATCATATCTATCCGAGCTGCGGGACTTATCCAAATCAGCAAATCGGTCGGGTGTCCATCCTAAATCATGCGCACGTTTGCAAATCCACCTTTTAGCCCACCTGAGATCAAAACTTGTTTCCCGATTACCATAGCGAGTATCCGAAAACATATAGTGAGTTACATACCATTGTGCTTCAGTTCGAAAGAGTTCCCATTCTTCGCCTGTGAGCGTCGATTTTAACGTATCGAGGGCAGCATCCAACTCTCGCTTTTCGTCTGTTTCTACATATGGAACTGTTCCCTTCAACTTCTCGGCAACTTTCAGTAATTCTGCGAATATGTTTTTTAGTTCGGAAGTAGCTTTTTGGTCAAAGGATTTGTGCCATGCATGATATATATCACTTAGAGTAGGTAGTTTCATAGACCCGAGCCTGGCGGGGCTCCAACAGTGAACGAATGGGTTTAAGATTTTTTCGCCAAAGTCACCGTGTTCCATAACTGAAGATACAATGCTGTCACTGAGCACATTTTTTCCATAAGCTTGAACATATGTCGCGATTATATCATCGCTGACACGCTCGATATGACTATCACTTTCAAACGGACCAAATACTGATGGCGATGCCGCGTCTATATCAAATGCAGAATTGCTTGCCGCAAACCTAAGTAAATTCAAGGTATGGTCACGTAACAGTAAATTTTCAGGGGGCCTCCCTTCACTATAAACCCGATCGAATACATGATTGGCCAAATCTCCTAACTTTGTAGGGTCTTTTCTTTGTAGGGCTGCCCCGTAAATGGCTGCGTATAGTCGTTCTGAAACATAAGGGTCATTAACCGAAATGAACATGTCAACAAGTTCCATCGCCAATTCGAATCTAACGGCTAAAAGCGCGGCAAGCCCTTTGGTCGCCCGATCCCTGATTTCACGATTTGAAGCTGTGAAAAACCAGACAAGTTGAATGGCTATTAGCCTGGCTCTATCATCGTTTATCGGGTTTATACCGTTTTCAATTGCCCAATTGGTCAAATTCATGGGCGCTGAGTCACGGTAGTCTGGTAAATTCATCAAATATGCCGACCAACTGGCATCGCGTTCTGGCATTGATATTTTCATCAGCTTTTTGTGACGCCATTCGGCATTAAATGGATTATCTGGCTCGGACGAAAGCGATACGAGCAATTCATACATGTCTGTCTCGCCGCGCATTCCCTTGGCAAGCTCAAAGGTTCTCTTTGTAAACTTATCTTGTCGGCGTGTCGTCAAACTGCTCAAAAAGGATTGTCTTGCACAGATGGCGGCAGATGAATCTTTGACTAAATCTAGAATTTCAACGTCGTATCGTACGGGGATCAACACGGCTAACGAATCTATTACGGTCGCCCAAATATATGACTTATCTCCGAAGATCAGGGAGTGAAGCGGCGAATTTGGCTTTGTTGCCTTAGTTATATCATCATCGGCGACGTGCGTTTTTAAAAGAGTTTGCGCTGTTAGATAATCGCCATATCTTTCGAAGGTAAAACGTACATAATACTCATAATCTCCATCAGGGTTTCTGCGGGGTTCGGATGATAAAACCCCCTCGCTTATGAAAGCGTTGAGTAGGTCTTCATCAATTTTACCTTTTGAGTCTAAATGCTTGTCAAACAAAGCTGCGGCGTCGTCATAAAGCAAATATCCATAAGACTGTGAGGACTTGGATGTAAAATCTGTCAGGCTCTTTTGCGGTATTTTTCTCTTTTGATTAAGTTTGAGACGCTTGTTGACACGTCCAAACGCTGCCTGATTGTAAAATTCAAACAGCTCACTCAAACTATCCAGATTATCAGGAAAGACCCTCTCCCCACGCCTTTCCAGTTCATCACAGCAAATTGTTAAAAAAAGTGGGTTATCAAACTCTGCGGAGAATCTTGGAGCATCGAGGCGTAATATTCCCCGGTTTCCTATATAACGTTTAGCGGCTTGGCCAAATGTATCGCCGAACCCCTGATGCTCTATTCTGAAAAGATCATCCTTTGTAATTTCATCAGGGACGATGAACGGCATATCAGGCGTTCGGCAGGAAACCACGATCCGAATATATGGGTATGGCTTGGCTACGGCCAAAAAAGCTGCAAGACGTGATGGCCAGATCTCATTCCCATGACGTTCATTTAGCGCGTCAACACAAATTAAGGCATTGATGCCCTTGGCTTGTGCCATTGAGTTTAAAGCGCCTAAAACCTCATCAATTTTCTGGCTTCCGGGAATGTCAAGTTGCGTCGCAATTTGGCGCCAAGGTTCAGCGTCAGTTAATTGACTTCCAAGTATTAAGATTGCTGGAATCTCTTGCGTAATCTGATGATCAACTAAATCTGCCAATAGATGGGATTTCCCTGAGCCGCCCTCACCAAAAAGTAAGACCGCTCGTGCATTGATGATCGTCCAATAATCCGATTTTAGCTCCTTGCTTAAACTATCATAGGCCTGCCATAGCTGACTGACGTAATAATAAGCCAATTTGAGATAACTTGCCCCTTCTTCGTCGGTAGCAGATTTTTGAGTTTTACCGGATTTGTCAAAAACCTCATCAACACTGACGCTTAGGTTCTCAATTGATTGCAACCACTTCTCAAAAGGTAAATTACCAGATGGTTCAGCAAGGAATATCCCGATATCCTTTGAAACGGCCATGACTTTTTTAATAAGCGTTTTGGACAGCTTCTTTGAACCACGGGGAGCTCCTGGCATCATAAGAGTTTGGCAGACCCTTTTAGCCTCATTCTCCAAAGTGGCTGCAAGTGTCCGCAAGCTGTCCAATCGTATCGGATCTTTCACGAGGGTTTGAAATGCTTTCCGAATAGGCAGGTCAATATTGTAGGCTGGGCTATACCTTGGCCCAAGCGCAGTTTTGCTCTGATCAAATTTCTCTCGGAACCAACTTTGAGAAAAATATTCACTTCCGAACCAATACAGGATTTTGCCTCTTGCATTCGCATCATCAGAAGCCAGTTTGGCTTTCAGTTGACTCGCGCCACAAAATTTTATCTCAAAAGAGCGACCGCTCTCCTTGAGAGATTCAATCTTTTTTTGTTTCCAGTCCTCATATTTTTTAAGTGAAGACTTTTTGCCAGATTGCCGCCCATCAGAAAGGTCAAACGGGACGCAGATTACAAGCACAGTCAGTTTGGGATGTTTGGCCAATGCCGTTTTAAGGGACTTGTTGATCTGAGGCTGAGCTGTCTCCCAGTCTTTCACATATTTGGCTTGCCATCCTGTCTCACAGCCGACTGAATTGATTAAAAAGCACTCAAGGCCGGCATCAGCCCCCGGTCCCTTCCGAACGAATTTTTCACCTTTCTTCGTCTCTAAGCTGGCGAGCTGAGCACATAGTTCTTCAAACCCCGCATTTCGACTGCCTAAATCAGGTCTTATTTTATCAAAGTCAATTGTCGGTAATGCCATATCTGTCTGTAGCTCTAATTACTTGTGTTCACCCCTATCCGTTTAAAAGCGGTGCCTCGAATATAGTTTTTTGTTTTTACTAGTTGGGGGTTAGGTATCTTCCTCTGAATACTCATAGTTTTTAATATCCAAAGGGGATTTCCTCATCATAACATTTGATGAATCAACTTTAGCTTGAATGGGTAGCCCATAAACACTTCGCCGAAAAGAACATTTTGAGTTTGTTGATTGTAGCAATGGACGAAAACTAGGCACGATAGAAAGTCTTTATTTCCAAATTTCTATATTTTCTAAGGTCCGTTATGCCCCCTTGCTGAAGTCAATCATCCCACCCACTAATCCTCATGAGCCAATTCAGCGATATCACGCATGAGGCGTAATATCTCTGCAATCTGCTCATCGGAATAATTGCGTCCGATAAAGCCCAAGGCTTTACGAGCTTGAGATATTGTAATTTTCTTCGAATTTGGTTTTTTGTTTTTCATGCCCCCATGATCGGTAAATCATGGCTGAAACGACAAATATCAAATACGTAAAACCTCAATACTCTTCCGCTCGCATGATGGTCATAACGCGGCGCGTTTTATTCGGATGAAACGGATCTTCCGTGGCAAACATATAGCTTGGATCATAAGCATCAATTTTGAAGAAAAATCTCTGCCCTTCAATATCAACAGAACCAAAGTCATGTTCTTTATGCGGGTCATTTTCTTCCTCAAAATCATTAAACTCTTTGATGGCGATAATGACGCGCGCCCGCATTTCATGTGAGAGATTTGTAACGCCGGGCGTTGCAATAACTTCGCCGCCAATCCCGTGGGTACGAAGCATATCATTTAGGCGAGCAATGGAAGCCGATGTTTTTTCTAGCATGGAGAAACATGATACGCATCCAGACCTTTTTGAAAAATAATTTGCCTAGAAAATATCGGCTGAAGTCTTATCAGCATAGCTCCAGCCCTTAGTTATGTTGGTCCTTACACGCTCAAGCGTGTTAAAGATAAAACCTTGCATATAAGCATCAAAGCCCTCGGCCTCTCTGAGCCGTTTCTGCACAAAAGGCATAATATGCGCTTTATCATATACGGATAAGACAATCGGATTGACGGAGCAGGCATATTTCTTCTGCAAGGCTCCGATATAAATCCCGTAAGCCTGATTATTGAGCTGCTGCGCAATACGGGCAGTATTGTCACTGTGATGCATCTCAACAATGAGCGGTATTACTTGATTGCCTCGTTTAAGGATAAATATACCGTCAGGCTCAATCATGCCTCTGTCTTGTAAATCAAGACGCGTCGCGCAAACCTTAGCCACACTTCTGCTCCCGGCCTCTTTATCAAAATACAGATCAGCACGGCTTATCTCGTAATCATTAGCAGCAGCCCAAAGCCGCAATGCAATGTGAATATCAATCGTGCCAAGCCTATGGAATAAATCCCGCGTGAACTGCACGCCGCCTTTCGGAAAGCGGATGGAACTTTCTGGCACCCCATTCGCCTGCGCTAGATATTTCACACCTCGCGGCGTGAGATAATGCACATGGGGCAATCGTCCGTATCCCGGCCAACGGCCAAAGTCTTTGACCCCAACAAGCGGATAGCGCCCTGATTTGAGTTTCTTAAGAACATGGTCGCGGGCCACATTTTCACTAGCAGCAATACCTAATTGAACGAGCTGCTTAACGGTTAGATAGCGATAGATAGCTAAAGCTTCGAGCGCTTGATGAGGCCTCTCTGATAAAACCGTAAATCCCATCATTTTATCTTAGGGTTAGATTTTAAGCCAAAGCTTGGAAAGGCAAATGAGAGCTTATCTCCGCTAGGCATATTTTTAGCACCACTCTTCCCAAGTGGTTTCATGGGTCTCTCTACCCGTTTAGAAGCAGGCCGATAATAAGTCTTGATTTGATGTGACTTAAGCGCCTTCCACTCACTGGCTGTCATCGCGAACTTATTGCCTATAAGCGGCAGCTTCGTTCTAATGCTAATCCGCCCCGTCTGCCCAACATAGAAATTCCCCGTCGGTAATCCCCGTATATCATCTCCAATAATATTTATCTCGCCGCTCATCTTGGTGACCGTCTTGCCTCTATTCTTGCCAACCAGAAACAAGCCGACATTACCCATAATCGCATCCAGTATCTTCGCGCCGACCTGTTCGGTTCTTTGCGTCGCAAGAGTAAGGAATAATCCGTACTTCCGGCTTTCGCCTAAAATCTCTTCTGTCGTGTTTGAGACAAAATACTGACATTCGTCAGCGAAAAAATGGATCGGCGTTTTAGGGTTTTTTGGCTGCCGTTCTCGCCGCATGGCATAGCCCTGCACAAGCGCTGTAATGAACTGGCCGATAACTGTTGTTGCGCCTTTGGACGCGCCAGAGACCGATAGATTAAAGACGATTACTTTCTTATCATCTATCAGCTTCGCCAGATTAATCGTAGAAGGCCCACAAGTGAAGTTCTTGATGGTCGGGATATTCAACATGGACTGGAAACGGTTTCGTAAGGCTTCGCGTGTGCTGTCATAATGGCTCGAATGAAACTGATGCTCAAAAAAAGCGCGGTGTTCATCAAAAGGAAGATGCTCTGCCCCGTAATGGATAAGGTCGGCATTGCGTTTCTTATCCATAAAGCGAACAAAATCCGAGAGGTCGGAATCCGGCCTGTGCAGCAAGAGCGATAAACATGGTAGCAACAAGCTTTCCATATTCAGCGTAAAGCCAGAGAGGATTTGTTCAAAGGCCGCCATAAGCTGCGCGCTCTGCGTCTCTAGACCCGAGATGGATATATCCTCCGTCTCAAAAGGATTGATGACGCAGTGATAGTCACTGGAGATATTCGGGTCGATATAAACAAGCCTGTCGCTATCCTTATGTTCCTCAAACTTGGCGACTTCTCTTGCCAATTTTCCATGCGGATCAATGACGATAACGGATGTTTCAGTATTTTTGGTCTCATAATGCCGAATGAGATATTTAAGGGCCTCACTTTTACCAGACCCTGTGCCGCCTGTCAGAAAGCTATGGCGGCGGCGGGCTGCCGCGCTAATCTTAAAAGGTCTAGATATAAAAAAAATCTCGCCAGAATCTGATGGCGAACCGCTTTGTAGAGCATGTCCAAGGGCGTCCTGACAATAATCCAGATAGCCGTCAGGGTTAGCTCTATAAGCCGAAACGAGAGCGCGTGGTTGCGCAAATGTCGTCTGATAGCGGGCGTATCTTTTTTCATAATCTTTTTGAGCCTGTTTAAAGCGGTAAGCTACAGCGACGCGGTGCTCGGCTTCAGAGTTATATTTTACATCTGGCGGGTCAAAGGCTGGATCGCTTCGTTCAGGCGGGCTAGGTTTTTCATTATGGCTAAGTAAGAGTTTTTGGAAAGTTTTATAAGCGATTAAATCCTCATGCGGCGTAATCTCGGCATAGAGACTTTGTAGCAAGACCGGATTGTTTCCCAAGGTAAACGCTCCCATAGCGATATCAGCTTCGCCGTCCTCATCTGGTTCAATTGCGAGCCAGTTTTCTAAAGCATTTAAGACCGATGTTTGCAGTGGACTCACGCTGGAATTCATCCCGTCAATCTTATGGTTTTAGCCATTGTTTTAGTCATGGTGTATGGGTCTCCAAAAACCGCTTTAATACAAAGGCTTTAGTCCTATTTTCCAATTCTCTACCCCTTATAAAAGGGGCTCTCTCTATGTTCCTCCTCATTCAGCGCGCACACGCTTCATTCGTCGTCACATATCACTCGCCCTTTCATCTCGGAGCCGCTGCGCAGGACGCAGCGGAACGAGCCTCCCCTACCGCCCGTCTGGTCCCCGCAGGGTGCGGGCTGCTTAGGCGCGTGCATATCTCTTTGTTTGACGCGTCTCCCAACGTTTCTTTTTAGCCACCCAATTGCCGTCATGCATAAAAGGCGAACGGCCATCAAAATGCTTATCGCCAAAAGACTGAAAGAGCGGCGCAAGAACCGATATCTTATCGCAGGCCGCGTGAATGGCTTTGCGTCTATTATTGAGCTTTCTAAACTCGCGCGCATATTTGCGGCGCTTGCCTGATAATCGCTCGCCAAGACTGGCCTTTCTATAGGCTCCAAGCTTACGCAGAGCTGCCGTTTCTACCTTGGACAGCTCGCCCATGTAATTCGCGTAAGTCTGGCTCCAACCGCGCTGTTGCACTTCAGCCATCATGGCTTGCGCATCCCGCCGCCAGTTATCTCGCCGCTGATGATCGGCAAGGCCCAGCTTCTCTGACGACACATGAACCTTAGTCCAATCGGACAACATTTTACTCTGCATAAAATGTAGTGTTAAGCTCACTTTGTCCGATAGTTTCCAACCTGAGTTCATAATGTAACGGCTGATTGCCTTATTCTGAGTTTTAAACGCTTGCGATAAGTTCTGCTCAAGTCCGGCATAATATTTTGGATCTTGAGCCTTAATGGCATCCAGATAAGTTCCTGCGAGCGCTTTACGATATTCACGTTTAAAAACTGTGCGAACGAGCTGGCCCGTCTCGCCCTTTACCTTAGATGATTTAAAGCGCGGCAGGGTGATGACGTAATTCCCGCTTGTCTGGCGGCGCGCTTGAAGCTTGCGCCCTGTCCCGACGACGACACGGCCCAGCTTGCCTGTGTCGAGCCCTAGAGCTGCCATATGGCGGTTAAATCGTCGGTGTTCAGCTTCTAATGCGGCGCGGCTTATATTGTGACGCTCGACCTTCGCTTTAATGCGCAGGCTAGGACGAGCCGAAATCCGTTCATCATGTCGACTTACCTTTCTACTTTTATCTCTCGCTGCGCTTAATTTTGTAGTGTTAAATTTTTCTACCTGTTTCAGTGGCTTCGGTAGCTGCGTTTCGGCATCAAACGCAGCTGCGGATTTAGCAGGTTTTTCAGTTTCAGGCTTATCCGTGACTGTGACCGTATATTTAATCTCCGGTTCGGTTTCCTCTAGGCGCTCAGCAACGGCATGAGAGTCAACAGAGGCGGCTTTTGTTTTGGATTTAGCCTCTGTATCCACTGGAGGCATAAGCGCCGCTTCTAATGGCTCTCCGCGTGATTTCAGGCGCTTGATAACCGCAGGGTCAACCGCTCCGAGATATTGAGATCGGGTTCGGACTTTTCCGCCCTCGCGGTAAGTCTCCTGCTCATAAAGATAGGAACGGCCATTGATCTTTTTCACAACGCGGTAAGTCATATCACGACCGCGAAGCCATCACGAAATTGACCCGTCCCGAAACAGACGGTCTAAATGAGTCTCTATCGCTTCATCACTCATCTCGCCCGATTTGGCTTTATATTGTAAAAGCAAGTCTTGCTTATATTTGAGGAGGTCTTTTTCGAGCTTATGATTATAGCTCGCCATATCCTTATCTTGCTTATGTTCCTGCTGGGATAAAGAGGCTTTGGATTCTCGCTCCATCAGCAATTCTATAACCTTTAGCTCCAAGGCTAAAATCTCGCTGTCATTATCCCACATATGCCGGATATAATCATCGCGTTGCCGAATGGTGGTTTCAACCGCGAGACGTTCCAACTCGCGGGCATCCTCGGCTAATGCAAATTGGTGGTCTAAAAGCCTGTTTTCTTTATTCAGCTCATGTTGGAGTTCCATCAGCTCCTTAGCATTCGCCCCTTCGATAATGCTGGATTGGATACGTTGACGTTCTTTGCGGGCTTCATTGGCTTCTTGGCGCTGCCGTGTAAGCTCATCACTACGTTCCAAACGGGCCAGAGAGTTTTGATGCTGGCGATCTGGATCGCTCACGCCTAACTTCCTTTGACCATTTCGCCGAGACGGGCCAAACGCGCGCTTTGATTATCATTTAGCTCGCGCACCAGCTTCATATCATTTTCAGCAATACCCCGAATTTTGCGATGGACCTGATCCATATCAGTGGCAAGTCCGTCCATACGTTCAATCAACACGCCTTTAATATCTTCAACCCCTTGCATCTGAGCTTTTAACGCGCCCGTCAGTGCCGCGTTTTCCGCTTGGAGTTCCGTCATTTGGTCTTGCAGACGTTTTACCTCGGCTTTGTAATCTGCGATTTGGGGCTCCATTCGCCGCAGCGCAGACCGAGCCTCAGTCTCAGCTGAGCGGCTTTCATAATCTCTATCGCGTTGATCACGCTGCTGTTCTTCATGGGACCTAAAATCAGCCATGTTTAAGTCTCGATTTCCGCGTCTGACAAGCTCTCAAAGGCGCGCCGCCCTGTAATCACGCGCTCATCATTTGAGAAGGCATGATGCTTGGACATAAGCGACAAAATATCCGTGATTACAGTTTTAGGCGCGCCCGAAATTTTATGCGTTGTGAGCGCCGCTAAAGTTAGATCCCGCGCCTTCGCTGTTTTAGTATATTGAACCTTTAAGCTCTTAGCCTCAGAGCTCAGATTATTCATTGCACTTTTGCCAAGCTTAAGAAAAATATTAGATTCGACCTTATTCTTTTTAGACTTGGCTTGATGGGTTTGTAGCTCAATGAGATATTCGGTTTTGAACTTCCGCGATAAGGTTTCAAACTCACTACAGAGCTTCTTTACATATCGCATCACATCATCGACCTCCATACCCGTGAGGTGATACTTCTCTTTCAAATCAGTCTTTAAATTACTGCTACCCATATGCGCCCCCTCAATAGAGCAACTATCGTATAGGGTGTAATGTTAATCAAGTGCAATTTATCAAGTTCAACTAATTTTTGTAAAACCAACCCGTTTCCCAAACTTCAATATTGGGTGAAGGTACTGTAATTGGAACTGCATTCAAATCAGGGGCAATTTGTAATTCTCCATCACCATGGATTGTATATTGATGGAGTCCATTAACAGTAAATGTTCCATAAGAGCTTTCAGTATTATTCGCATGAGACATATCATTTATATTGCTTAGATATCCAAGGGGATCAGTCCATGTAGGCGTGTAAGCTGCTTCAATATCGGTAGCGGGTAAATCTATAACGAAAAACTCTTGTCCACGACCTGCTACCCCCTCATAAACTTCTGAGTTGAATGTAAGATATTTTCCATCAGGTGATATTGATGGTGCAAACACGTTTTGTAGTTCTGGAGGTGTCTGAACAGGACAGGGAGATAAATCTATAGGGCAAATTCCGCCATCAAAACGGCTTGCAACATCAATATGTACTTTACCCGAACCTTTTTTATCTGGCCCAGGTTGATTGTGCTCAAATCTTGTAAAATTAAGGCTGTCACCCTGTGCCGTAATTATATACCCACCATTAGCGGAGCTATATCCTGGGAGTAATGCATACTCACCAACGAGCATTTGATCTAATTGTCCTTCAGTTTCAAAATAATTTGCATCTGGGCCAAAATGAAATGCCCTCATAGAGGTCGGAGGCCACTGATCTGCACACATGGTAATGACTTCCAAGTTCGTTTGAGAAAACTCCGTGTCATATTCATATGTCACAATTTCAGGGTAATTTATATTTTGGCAATAATTCGCAAAATGAGGTTCTCGTACCCATTCGGTACCTTCATGATCAATTACCACCAATTCGTCTATGCCGCCACTAGGACAACTCAAACAAGGAATCCCGGTGGTTTCACGTGTAATAAAAACAATATAACGACCATCATCCGTTACTTGAGGATAGCGAGCATCTCTCCCATCATTATTTGCCAAAGTATCTTCATATATAACAACAGGATTTCCACTTGGAACCATTCCGACCATATCTTGACGATAAATATTTTGCTTTCCCTGTGAACGACCACTGTAAACTATATAACCCGTTGTAGGTTCTGGAGCACTCCCTGACGGCGGAGCTGCAGGCGTCTCTAAACGAGGCAAGTCGTTTGGAAATGAAACGCATCCTGAAAACAGAAATGTAGATGCAGCTAATATTGAAACACTAATTTTGCTCATAGTTATTCTCCTGAATTAGCTATGGGCTATAATATTTCATATGGTTCTCACGTGATGACAGTCACGCATCTTTGAAAAAATCTAGTAAAACCCAAAAATATCATATTATTATAGCCCAACGCGGCTTCAGGCCCATATCTTCACGAAGTCTAATTTTCTCATAGGGATGGAATTGACCATTTCCCGTCTCTGCTCTTATCAATACCGTGAAAGAAGTTATATAAAATACCAATTTTCACGAATATTTTGCTAAAACCGTGAATAGCGTTATAATCCATCCATGACCAAGCATATTCAATACCGCATTCAAGACTTACAAAGCCAATATCACCGTTTGGCTATCGATAAAGACGCCTTACTCAAATTATTGTATGAAACTGAGGTCGCGGAGCAAGTCTATAACTCAAATGCTATTGAGAACAGCACCCTTTCCCTTGAGGAGACTGATAAAATTCTACAACAGATAAACCTTGATCGGTTTATAAGTGAACGCGAATTATTTGAGGCTAAAAATCTCGCTCGCGTTGTGACCTATATTCACAGCAAAGCGCATCAAACAGAGCTATCACTGGATATGATGTTGCTCCTTCATAAAATGCTTATCAGTAATATTCGCGATGATATTGCAGGGCGTTTTCGGCAGGACGGCGAATGGGTCCGTGTCGGCAATCATATTGCAGCGGACCCGACTCAGCTCAGAGGGTTACTACAAGAGATGATCGCCACCTATAAAAGTAGCGGGCATAAATCCATCATTGAGCGGATTGCCCGCTTTCATCTAACCTTCGAATATATTCATCCCTTTGTTGACGGAAATGGCCGTATTGGCCGAGTGCTCAATAATTACCTTCTCATCCGCGAAAGCCACGTTCCGATTAATATCAAATTTCTAGATCGCGGCGAATATTATGACGCCTTTCAGGAGTTTGATAAAACGGGCAAAACAAAGATAATGGAAGTCATTGTAGGGCGCTCCCTTTCAAGCAGCTATCACAAACGCATTGCCTACCTGGAAGGACGAAAGATTATGAGTTTAAACGCCTATGCCAAACTCAAGAAATTATCTCACTCCAATCTCCTCAACAAAGCCAACCGCCAGACTATTCCGGCTTTTTGGGAAAAGGGCCACTGGCAAATCGGACTTGAGGAATAAGGTAAATACTGACCAAGCGGGGCTGATTAGGCTTTCCAATCATAGTTCGAGATAATGACTTCACTGACCTTGCCGCGATTGGTTCGCGCATTAGCATAGCTCGTTGTAACCTGTTCTATGTTAAAGGCTTTAAATATGTCTCGTACCTCTGGCCTATCATTCAGTGACAATAAGAATTTCCCATCAAGGCCAAGCAGAATATCAGCCAGAATCTCATAGTCGGCTTTGCTGAAAAGATTTTTACCGTAATAATTTTCGCAATCATAATAAGGCGGGTCTAGATAAAACAGCGTATCCTTTCCATCATAACGGCGTATGAAGTCCTGATAGGGTAAACATTCTATCGTGACACCGCAGAGCCGCTCGTGAATATCATCCAAAATCTCTGATAGACGCATGACATCAAAACGAGCCGGACGGTCTTTAGACACCCCAAAGGCGCGACATGTGACTTTACCGCCGAAGGCACATTTTTGAAGATAAAGAAACCGAGCGGCCCGTTCTAAATCGGTCAGCATATTCGGGTCAGTATTGCTGAGACGTTCAAATTCGGCGCGAGAAGCAAGCTGATAACGCATCATCCCCATAAAGTCTGTATAATGGCGCTGTGTTACGCGAAACAGATTAGTTACATCTTGCGACACATCATTGATCACTTCAGCTTTTGGACGAGCGCAGCGCTTAAAGAAAACACCACCCATGCCGACAAAAGGCTCAGCGTAAAGCGTATGAGGCGTTTGGCTAATAATCGTGCCCAGCCGTTTAGCCAAATTACGCTTACCGCCAATATAAGGCGCAGGCGGGATGATAGGGCGAACAGGCGAAAAGGAAGCCGTTTTGGTTGTCATTGCAGATGATTGAGCGGGTGAACTATTATCGGCTAGCAACGTCAGTTCGTCAAAAAATTCTCAAACGTTTTGGATATTTGTTATAACTTCAACGCAAATAAAGACGGGGTTATTTTAGTATTTATATATCTAATCTCCTGTTCAATGTTTCAGTAGCTGACAAAGGCGCAATCTCCTCTGGAAATCCTTTGTAGAGATAATTCACTAAGCCAGCCTGATCCGTCGTACCAATGGCATAATGTTCTTTCGTATAATCACCAAAGGCTTTAATAACGTCTAGATTGGCGTTTCCGTCAGCGTCCTCCATACCGAGCCGTTGCAGCATTTTCGTCATCCCAGACCGATCATTCTGCCAATGAAATGCTGTCTGCATATCTGACAAGAGCCGCGCCTGATTTTGGATAAGGGTCTTATGCTCACTCAAATCAGCGATATCGCCATCATAGCCTTCATGGCTGCCTGTCAGGTGCGATAAAACCTGTCGCAAATGGCTGATCTGTATGGGATCAAAAGCGCCTCTATTATCAAGTATAGAAAAATCGATTTTATAAACATCTTCGATAAAGGCGGTTGCCCCGAAGCTTTCATACATGTTCCACATGTGGGTCATTTCGATTAACAGTCCCACATCTTGACCAGACCAACCCGTTACGTCTTTGGTGACCGTCCGGTCTCCAGCGCGGGCTTCTATCATCTGACGGCCATGACCTTCAACAAAGCCCGATACGCCCCGACGGAATTCTCGCTTATTCTTCTCTGTAAAACGGGGAACAGGATTTCCGTTTTCATCGGTCATGGTTTCAGACAGTGAATTTTGGGCGTCGCTTCCGGTAACGATTTCCCGAAGCTTGAATTTCTGCTCTGCGGTGAAAGTTTCGCTAGCTTCCACTTGGTCTAGGATCGGAGCAAATGTAGATTCTAAGTTCGGCGCGCTAAGGTTTAAAGAAGCACCGCTGATAATCCGGTTAAATTCTGATTGACTTGCGGGATCGGTTAGAACCGCCGACATAGACGCTAAGGCTGCATCGATTTGATCAAACCGCATTGTGAGTTCTTCGCGGACGGTATCCGGGATATCGGAATTGCTTAGATACTTTCGAGCTGTTTCCAGTTTGGTACGACCTTTCAAGTTGGCAGTGAGAGTATTGATCTCACTTAACGTAGTTTGAGTTGTCGAGGCGTAAGTTTCCTTTTCATCCAATTGGTCTTGTCGAATATCCAATCGATTGATTTCTGCTTGAGATATTAAGTCATCAATCAAATACGGCATTAAATCTGGATCAGAAAGAAGTTGAGCTTCGCCTTCGGGCAGATCGTTAAGTTGGTTCACAACAACAGACATTAACTCAGCTTTCGGGCATGTTTTTGCCAGATATGAAATTGCTTCTGGAGGTATGTTTGGCCATTGGCTTTCAACGTGCTTGCAGAGCGAAACACGTTCATTCCCAATTTCGGCCAGCTCACATTTCAGCTCCGGCAAATCATTGGGTGCCAGATTACTAGCGCCGTGACCGCTTTCAAAAAATGTCATTGGATCGATATATTATACCAGAGATGTGGGGATTTCCCAAAAGAAACGCGTTAGCTATTCATCATCTAAAACACCGCGCTCAAACTCCTTCAAGAGAGCTTCGTTCTCTTTTTCAATTTTTTCTATATTTGTTTCGGTTGTTTGAAGACGCGCTTTCTTTCCCTTAATTTCCGCTTTTCTCTGTTTGGCCAACTTCTGGAAACAAGATATTTTATCCGCTTTATCTTTCATACCAAGACATTCGGCACGGGTGAGTGGTTTAGCGGTCTGGGAGCTTATGGGTTCATCTGAAGCAATCGCATTCCCACATCCTGATATGACAAAACTAAAAATCAGAGGAACGAGGAAAATAAAGGGTCTTCGATTTACCCCAAAACCAATTATACGATGGAACTGATAAAATATGCCACTGCCGCTGAGGTTACTGCGCTCGTGCCCAGAATTCCGGCCACTAAACGCGAACTCCAAGTCATTCTTATACCGTCTATAGCGTTTTCCACCCGACGTAAGCGTTGATCCATATGAACGATTTTGTCGTCCAAGCGTCTTACATCTTTTTTCACGTCCCGAACATCTTCCTTCAAATCGTGGATATCCTCGTGCTGCCGAAACAGCAGTGTGTGAAAATCGACCATGCGTTTTCCCTGAGCTTGCAATAGCTCGTATAACATTTCGTTGCTGATTTTTGAGGTCGTCATATTTGAATGTAACTATCTTCATTATCTACTCCTCTTCAGGGTTTCGTCAAATAATTCGGCAAGTTTTGGAGCAAGGCGTTCCCAAATTTGTTCGCTCAAATAATCGAGTTCATTGTCAGAAAATCGGGACGCATTCTGCGGTTTCCAGGACCGCTTGGCTTGGAAAATATCGTTTTCCAAAGCACGAGCGCGAGCTTCGGCTTCATCAATACCTAGATAATGGATCGTGGAGGCTGACGAGGAATGACCGAGCAAGCGGCCTATGATTTCAACAGGGACACCGTTCTCATACATAAATATAGCTTTGGAGCGTCTCAAGGAATGCGCGCTGTAACCTTGAGGGCGAAGGCCTATGGCTCGAACCCATTGTTTAATCAGCGTTCGGTAAAACCCAACTGTAATCGGCGCACTATCGCGTGGTTTCTCGCGTGTGAATAAATAATCCGAAAATTGCTTTCCGCTTTCCGTAAGCCATTTTCTAAGGGCCGATTGCGATGCGGGCGTCAGAACAGGACAAACTCCTTGCCCTGTCTTCTTCTGCTTCCATGGGAAGCTTTCGAGGATTTTTCCATCAGGCAAGCAAACGTCGCTCACCTTCAGACGCAACAAATCAGACGCGCGGAGCATCGTATCAATGGCCACCAGAAACAGGCATAGATCATGGTAGGATTGTGTTGCCGTTAAATGGCGACGGATTTTAGCGATTTCGTCCGCTGATAGCGCTTTACGGGCACCGACTTGTCGATCCTTATTCCAAGGTTCGCGGCTCATGAGAAATGGGAGAAAGGGTAGTGAAATTGCGGGTAAAGTGACCCGACATTCGCTTTTTATAAAAGCAACTGTATTCTACATCTTTAGCGCTGATTATAAAAGGATTTTACGGAAAATGGATTTGGTGATTTCAAAACCGAGCCACCATAAAACCCTTATTCGTCAAGGCGTAATCAGTGACGCTTTTATAAAAAGCAAGTATGATAATGGCATCTTAAATAAATAAAGATGTCAGAAGAAATTACCGAGCTCCACCATTCAATCGCCGAGGCTAATGGGTTTAAAGTTTACGCTACATACAAAGAAGCAGAGGCGGCTAAATTTTTAGGACTAAGCCTATCTACACTTAGTCGTATTCGTTCTCGCGATGAAGTAGGCTTCATTCAAAAGAGTAAGCGACGAGTGGAGTATTTCGGGTTTCATCTGGTTGATTACTTACTTGCTCAACAAAGATGCCCAAATACGCAACTACAGACAGACGTTTCCAAATTGGTGACTATTGGCTCAGCCAACGAAAAACTGGATCAGGCGCATGGTTTCGAACTTGGTTTGACTCCAAGTCCAGACAGACCAAGCGCGTCAGCCTTGGCTCAACGGACTATGAAGAATGCAAGCAGCTATTAGAAGACTGGTATTTTTTACATCGCAAACACAGAGATCAATCGCCAGATAACGTAACCATTGCTCAACTTTTGGCTAAATACTGGAATGAGCATGGTTCAAAAGTGCGTTCTAAAGCCCAAGTCAAAGCAGGCATTAATCATTGGTTAGAGTTTTACGAAGACCGAAAAATTAGCGACCTACGGGACGTCTACTTGCAAGAACAATTTCATAAACACCTATTCAATAAAAACATGAGAGGTGGTTCGGTTAGCCGAGTTATTACTGTTGGCAGGGCGGCTTTAAATAGGGCTTACAAACGCGGAGAATTATCGCAAGTTCCGTTTATTCATGATTTACCCAAAGTTCAGAAGCAGCCATTGGAGCCTCGTGGACGCCCTATGAGTCGTGATGAAATTGGTATGCTCTTTAATGCCACGCCGTCAGATACGATGCGGATGTATATAATCTGGTTGTTGGCAACAGGTGCACGTAAGGAAGCCTTGCTCGATCTTACCCTTGAGCGCTGCAACATCAAAGATAGGCTCATCCAACTGAACCCTCATGGACGGCAACAGACGACAAAATATCGCCCGACAATCCGTATGCCAGAAGTTATCGTCCCGCTGGTGAAACGTCTAAAGAAAGAATATCCCGGCACAACGCATGTTATTGGTTTGAAACAAAGCCGTCTACGTAGCCCACATGAGTCATGGAATTATGCTCGCGCGAAGGCAGGATTAGATAAACAGGTCAATTCTTACAGCCTCAGACATACAATCAGTCGTGAACTCTCTCGGCGGCAAGTCTCCATATACGAAATCAAATCTCACTTGGGTCATAAACCGCAAGATTTGGACATTACATCAGTCTATGCCCCTTATAATCCGGCCTATTTGAAGGCCGCAGCAGAGGGCATCGACTCTTTTTTTGCCGACTTGCGTGCCGTTTGCGTGCCGATTTCGGATTTTCTGGAGAGCTACCCTAACTCATAATTTCCCCTCTAGGGGAGTTTATTCAATGATATCAAGAGGTTCTGGCGGAGACGAAGGGATTCGAACCCTCGATGGGCTTATGACCCATACTCCCTTAGCAGGGGAGCGCCTTCGACCACTCGGCCACGTCTCCGAGCGGGGAACTAGCGATTCCGCCGCCGCCCCGCAACCCCTAATGCACGTGATTACAGTCCGGTCTGATTTTCGCGATATATTAACTATAAATTCCCTTAATCTGTACCAATTTCGAACAACCCGAGGCCAATAATCGCGGTTAGCAGGAGATAAAATCACCCACGTTTACGAGATATTTTCTTCATCCATGTATGAATGTAAAAAAAACAGGTGGGTGAAATGCCAATTAGAGACAATAGGGACGCCGCATCAGCAGCGCGCCTTCATAAAAACGAACCTGCCATGAATTCGGCTGGACATCCTGCGCGGCAGGGTGATGAGAAACGCGGTTCCGCCAATTCACGGCTAGACGCATTCGCCAATAAAGTCCGGCCAGAGCCTGCTAAGAAACCCAAAGTTGATAGACGCCGGAAGCGTCAAACAACAGCCGATATTAATGTCCCCCGTCAGCAGACTAATATGAGCGCCATGCGTTTTGGATTACGCGGCATCGATATATTAATGGTATTCGCCATCATCACGCTTGGCATTTGGAATGGTTATGACGGCGTTAATAATCGCGGTGTCATCGCTCCGATTGCCGCTGCGATTCTTGGCTCAGTCGTCTTTATAGCGGCTCTCTTTATTTCTAATGCATATCGATTCAATGCGGCCGAGACTTGGTCCTCACATCTTAAAACCGTGATGATTGCCAGCTTCGCCGCTTTAGGCGTCTGGCTCACGATTGCTCTTATTGTCAGGCCAGAAACATTCTTGCCGGATGCACTAGCCAAAGCGGGCTTGGGCGCAATTGCCCTTATTGCTGTGCTCCACAGCATCTATCACAAAAAACTCCGTCGTTTACATGAACGCGGCGTTCTATCGCCGACGATTGTTATGCTCGGCGCAACAGAAAGTGCTCGGCGAATCATTGAAGAGAATGCCAAGACTAAAGAATTGAATATTCTTGCTATTTTTGATGACCGTATGGCACGTGCGCCGCATAATATTCACGGCGTACCTGTCATTGGGACCGTTGAAGATCTGCTTGAGTGGGATGCCTTACCTTATATTGGTCGTATTGTCGTGACACTGCCAGCTATGGCTAATGAACGTAAACAAGCCTTTGTCGATCGCGTACGACTCCTGCCCAATCGTATTGCATTTGTAGTAGACGAATTTGAGACATTGAATCACGTCCAGCAACGGGTTTCAGAAATCGCAGAAATCAGCTTGCGCGATGTGACCGGTAATCCAAAATCAGGACGCCATACAGCGGTAAAACGCCTATTGGATATTGGTATTTCGGCGACAGCACTCGTCATTGGCGCGCCTATTCTTTGGGGAATTGGGCTACTTATACGCTTAGACAGTCCGGGCCCTGCCCTGTTCAAACAGCCGCGTCACGGATTTAACAACCGCGTCTTTGACGTCTATAAATTCCGGTCTATGCGCAATGACAAAGCCGATTTAAAAGCCGAACAACAAACCACTGTCGGAGATGCCCGCGTGACAAAGATCGGACGTTTTATTCGGAAAACATCCATCGATGAACTTCCGCAACTCATTAATGTACTCAAGGGTGATATGTCCCTCGTTGGTCCGCGCCCGCATGCCGTTGGTATGAAGACTGAAGGTAAAGCCAGCATGGATCTCGTCAACGAATATGCGCATCGGCATAA
>CAYZLR010000038.1:0-31396 GCA_964479275.1 uncultured Caulobacterales bacterium | reverse complement strand
TCCGTATGATCTCAAGACGACTGGCTAAATATTAGTTTTGAATCGGACTCTCAGCGCTTATCTGTATTTATCAATCATATTCATTTTGGCACCAGGCACCACAAAGAATGGCCCTTTTTGATCGCGCATAAAGACACCTCGGTCCCGCTCGAAAACTGGCGCATAGTGACCAATCAGGGACTTGCGAATTGTTCCCGGTACGGTTGGCTTTGTGCCGCGATGCATCAATCGACCATACCAAACCAGTACATCGCCTTTTTTTGCCGTGAATTTGGTGGTTTCTACCTGACGGTTTTCAATTTCTTTATGGACAGCCGGATCAACAAATGCTTCAGCAATACGCCCCCATGGGAGAACACCGGGTTTTCTTTTTCCACGTTGAGCCTCTGGCCAATGAAAATCATTCTTCAGGAAATCATTAACCTTCAAATTGCTCAGTGCCGGCCAATGGTGGCTACCTTTGATATATTCAAAGGGGCCGCAATCTTCATCAATATCACCAAGGGCTATCCAGACCGCAAGGCGGGGAAGGGCATCGTCATGATCAAGATAGGCATCTTGATGCCAGCCGCGCTCGGTGGACAGGAAACTTGTGAGAGTGAAAATGAGACCCATTTCTGCCGAGTGAAGTTCATTGAGCAAGCGAACTAAGGGCGGATAACAGGCGACATTACGCACTTCAGGATATTCAACGTAATTTGTAACGGTATCGAATTCTTTCTTTCCCAGATTAAGCCGATCGCGTAACGAGAGATATTCATCAATGAGTTCACCTGGAATAAACCCTCTTTTTGCGAGGGCACCATCTCGGCGATAAATCCGCTGATCATCGGTCAACGAGCCTTCGAATTTACTCCTGACATCGGGATCATTGATCTTCTTGAGAATGTAAATATTTTTCATCGGTTCCATGCTCAAGTCACTAAAATTAACCTGATCTTGAACGACTTTATCATTGCAGAAATAATCTCCGTAAATCACTTCATCGAACTTACTAGAGAACTTCCCCTTATATTTTTCTACAGGATAGTTTTGCATGCTCATCAAATCTCCGGTTGAAACTGCGCTCAAATATTTATCATATTCGTATTCGATAGAATAGGAAAAATGGATAAAATAAGAGCATGTGAGCAGATTTGTCTCGATTTAAATTGAGAAAACGATGGTCCCCAATCTGCAAATGATTGCCTCTTGCTATTGCTTAGAAGTTTCGTTAAAAGCCGCTCAGCTGGACGACGCCCCGGCAAGCTTATTGTGTTTAAAGGCGTTGCGGAGAAAATTATGTCTATTACTGCCGAGCGTAAATCTGCGCTGATTAAAGAATATGCCACAAAAGATGGTGATACAGGATCCCCCGATGTGCAAATTGCCATCCTTTCCGAGCGTATCGCGAATTTGACGGGCCATTTTAAAGATCACAAAAAAGATAACCATTCGCGCCGGGGCCTATTGAAAATGGTCTCTCAACGCCGTCGTCTGCTTGATTATGTTAAAAAACATGACGAAGCACGCTATCAATCCTTGATTAAGCGTTTAGGCCTGCGTCGATAATCGCGATAGATGAAAAAAAGCGAAGGGATAATCCGGTCGCCTTCGTATGCCCCTGATGAGCAAAAATGGGGAAAGAGGAAATTCGATGAAGCGTCAATTACGCTCAATACAAGCTGACTTTGCACATTCTTACACAATATACCGATCGGGATCTGACTGTTACGGACATATCTGCAACAGGAAACCTCCTGCATATCGCACAGAGTTGCGATCTACAATTTTTACAAGAACAAAATGATATGAGCATGCCGCACTTTCTGATGAGTGCGGCATCGCTTTTTGTTCCGAAACAAAAATATAAAAGCCCTGTAGCAATCCGGCTAAAGGGCAAAACGAAAGAAGAAAACTATGTTTGATATTACAAAAAAATCGATTGAATGGGGAGGGCGTACCCTCACACTGGAGTCGGGACGTGTCGCCCGTCAGGCAGACGGCGCAGTACTCGCCACCTATGGTGAGACTACAGTGCTCGCAACTGTTGTGGGCGCTAAACAAGCCAATCCAGCTTTTGATTTCTTCCCACTTACGGTCCACTATCAAGAAAAATATTATGCGGCAGGGCGCATACCTGGTGGATATTTTAAACGTGAGGCCCGTCCTACAGAAAAAGAAACTTTAACCTCACGTTTAATAGACCGGCCTATTCGTCCGCTCTTTGCGCCTGGCTTTAAAAATGAAGTCTTGGTTGTCGCGCAGGTTCTCTCGCATGATGGCGAGAATGATAGTGATATCGTTGCCATGATTGCTGTTTCTGCAGCGTTAACAATATCGGGTGTGCCATTCCTTGGTCCTATTGGTGCGGCTCGCGTTGGCTATACGGATGGTGCCTATGTTGTGAACCCAACTATTGATGAACTTGAAGATAGTGATCTTGATCTAGTTATGGCTGGTACTTCAGATGCTGTGATGATGGTTGAGTCGGAGGCTAGCGAGCTATCGGAAGATGTTATGCTTGGGGCTGTGATGTTTGGTCATAAAGCATCCCAAGAAGCGATCAATTTCATCATTGATTTTGCTGAAGATTGCGCAAAAGAGCCTTGGGATTTCTCGGCTCCAGATTATAGCGATGAAGAAGCCAAGGTTCGTACTCTCGTTGAGAATGATCTACGCGACGCCTACAAAGAAGTCGTTAAGCAAAATCGTCAAGAAAAGATCGCTGCTGCGAAGGATAAGGTAACAGAAGCCTTGTGCGACGAAGAAGATGAAACGGCGATGAAGAAATCGACTCTCGGGTCTGTATTCAAGACCATCGAGGCGGACATTGTTAGAAATGCTATTCTTGATACAGGCGAGCGTATTGACGGAAGAGATACCAAGACTGTACGCAAGATTGTGCCTGAAGTTGGAATTCTACCCCGCACCCATGGATCATCACTCTTTACACGCGGTGAAACCCAAGCGATTGTGGTCACAACTCTTGGAACTGGTGAAGATGAGCAATTTATAGATGCTCTAGCAGGGACTTACAAAGAAAACTTCCTCCTTCACTATAACTTCCCTCCTTACTCCGTTGGTGAAGTTGGACGGATGGGCTTTACCGGACGCCGCGAGATTGGCCATGGTAAACTTGCTTGGCGTGCGTTGAAGGCGGTTTTGCCATCCCAAGAAGAGTTTCCCTATGTCATTCGCCTTGTGTCTGAAATTACAGAATCAAATGGGTCTTCCTCCATGGCAACCGTTTGCGGTGGCTCTTTGGCAATGATGGATGCTGGGGTGCCGATTAAAAGGCCGGTTGCCGGTATCGCGATGGGACTAATCCTGGAGGGTGAGCGCTTCGCTGTTCTGTCTGATATCCTTGGTGATGAAGATCACTTAGGAGATATGGACTTTAAGGTGGCAGGTTCTGAAGCCGGAATTACCTCTTTGCAAATGGATATCAAGATTGCAGGGATCACGGAAGACATTATGAAAACCGCTCTGGCTCAAGCCAAAGATGGTCGTATCCACATTCTTGGCGAAATGAGTAATGCCTTGACCGATGCGCGTTCTGATCTGGGCGATTATGCACCGCGCATTGAAACCATGCAGATCTCCAAAGACAAAATACGTGATGTCATCGGTACTGGCGGCAAAGTTATTCGCCAGATCGTTGAGGAAACAGGGGCTAAGGTCAATATTGATGATGAAGGTCTGATCAAAATTGCTTCTAGTAGCAAGGAAGAGATTGAGGCTGCTTATAAGTGGATTCACTCCATTGTGGCTGAACCTGAGGTTGATGAAATCTATAAAGGTAAAGTTGTTAAGGTGATGGATTTTGGCGCATTTGTGAATTTCTTTGGTGCGCGTGATGGTCTGGTCCATATCTCACAATTGACCCAAGGACGCCCTGAGCATACGAGTGACGTCGTAAAAGAAGGCGATGAAGTTTGGGTGAAATTACTCGGATTTGATGATCGCGGTAAAGTTCGTTTATCTATGAAGGTTGTCGATCAAGAAACAGGTAAAGAAATTCCTAAAGACGACAGCTAATCGCTATAAAGTATAAAATAATGAAATACGGCCCCTTGCTTGTGCAATGGGGCCGTATTTTTGTGATGAGTGAATGTTATAAGGCTGTAGGTATTCACTGATGGGGAACTGCTGAAAAGTCATTAAAATCAAATAAAACAATTGCTTATGATGAAATTCTAACTTTATTTTAACGTCAGTTTCAAGCAAATGATAATTTGTGAAAAAGGGGCTGTATTTATAGGAGTTGAATCAGCTAACATAGAAGAGTGGTATGCGTATTTGGGGTCGATGCTGGTAAGCTTGGTTGATAGAAATCCAGGCAAATTACAATTTTGCCTCATCTCTTTTTCAATGAATTGAATTCAATTTTGACGGTGTCCATGCCCTCTAATTTTGAATTTCAATAATTACTCGCATGCAAAATGCATGGATCAATATTTGGGGTCAAAAAATGATGAATGCACGATTAAAAAGAATGAATAACCGTTCGCTTACCAAACATCAGATGGTGCGGATCGTGATGTTATGCTCGGCCTCAACTCTGATCGCTTGTTCTAAGCAAGAGCCCACGACTTCGAATACTGCCCCCACATCTGAAATCGCCGCCACGCCAATCATTGAAGGCGCGCCATCTCAGGGAGAAGAAGCTCGGTTTATCAATCTTATGGACAGTCATGCGAGAGCGTTCATAGCAAACTCTCCAGAAACCGCGACACAATTGGGTTTATCAGAAGAGATTGCCGGTGAAGGGTTTCAAAGTCGGTTTTCTCACAGTGGCTTTGAGGATGATCAAGCGGCGCGCACGATGAATGAGAATTTTTTTAGCGATCTTAAAGGAATATCGCGCGAAGTTCTCCCGCCGGACCTGGCTATTTCTTATGATATTTTGCGCACTGCATATGAGATGGGCGCGCAAAGAAATCAGTTTAATTTTGGCGGTTCGACTTATTGGGGGTCCGCCTCTCCTTATCGTATCACGCAATTGAGTGGTGTTCACATTAGCTTGCCGCGTTTGTTGCAAAACCAGCAGCCACTTGCAAATGTCGAAGATATTGAGGCGTATTTGGCCCGATTGACGGCGATGGAAACTGTGCTGGATGAAACCGCTCAAATGGTGCGTACCGATGCCGAGTTAGGGGTTGTGCCACCTGTATTTGCACTACGCGGTGCAGCAAGCACGATGAAATCATTCATCTCTACGGCGCCGGAAGACAATAATCTGGTAACGAGTTTTGCCAGAAAAATATCCACGATTCACGGCATTGATGAAGAAGCGGCTAATGCCTATCAGTTGCGTGCTGTCGAGATTGTTAAAGAAAGTGTGTATCCGGCTTATAATCGACTCGAAGCGGCAATCACGGGATTAATACCTTTGAGTGTTGAAGGCGATGGTATTTGGCGGTTAGGGCCGCAAGGTGAAGAGTTTTATCAGCATGCGTTGGACTCTTATGGTGGACAGGGGAAAACCGGCGCTGAAATTCATGAGTTGGGGCTATCCGAAGTCAAGCGCATCACTGATGAAATGGATGAGATTTTTCGCGGATTGGGACTAACCGAGGGCAGTGTTGCGCAACGTATGGATCAGTTTGGCAAGCGGCCAGAAAATCAATATGTGAACATAGATGCAGGCCGTAAAATTCTGCTCGAAGATTTGCGTGAACAAGTGCGCGATATTATGGCCAAGGCTGGTGATTGGTTTGGTACTCTACCAACTCAAGCTGTAGAAGTGCGTCGTATCCCTATCCACGAACAAGATACATCGCCGGGGGGCTATTATACAAGGCCGTCGCTCGATGGAACGCGACCGGGAATTTACTGGATCAACCTGAAAAATACAGCCGACTGGCCGAAACCGACATTGCCGACTTTAACATATCATGAGGCTGTCCCCGGTCATCACTTCCAAATTTCTCTGCAGCAAGCCGTTAAGGATATGCCATTAATCCGTAATATGATGTTCTTTTCAGAATTTTCGGAAGGGTGGGCTTTATATGTTGAAGAGGTTGCTCGCGATATGGGGATGTATGATGACAACCCGGCTGGTAATCTTGGACGACTGCAATCTGAGCTTTTTCGTGCGGCTCGCTTGGTAACGGATAGTGGCTTGCATCACGAACGCTGGACCCGAGAACAAGCGATTGACTATATGGTTGAGACGACTGGCAATACGCGTGACTATCTCACTCGTGAAGTGGAGCGCTATGCTGTCTGGCCGGGGCAAGCGACATCTTACAAATTGGGCATGTTAAAAATTAAAGAATTGCGCAATAAAGCAGAGGCATCTTTGGGCGATGCTTTTGATATTCGCGAATTCCATGATGAAGTTTTACTCAGCGGCGCTCTTCCTCTTCCTGTCCTCGATGCAAAAATTAACCGATGGATTGAGGGTAAGAAGGGGGCATAACAATTTCGATTGTTTGTCAGCCAGAAGTAACGCCTCAGTGAAGTCCGATTTAAGCGGTTCCCAAATTGTTTGGTGAGGCCTATATAAGGGGTGTTTTTTAGGTTTCCACTTTATTTAGGGCGTTCATGCCGAGTGTTTAATTTCGATCCTCAGACCCTGTTTATGATGAGCGGCTGGACACTGTATCTGGTCATTTTCTTATTACCGTTTGTTCAAGAAGATGCCGCAGTTATTGGTGCAGCGACTGCCTCGATTACGGGTGCGGGGCCCGTTCACTTAATTTTTTTGGCGATACTAGCGGGACTGACTTTAAGTGATATCTGGAAATATTGGTTAGGTTGGGCGGCAAGGCGTTACCATTGGGCTCATGATTTTTCTGAAAAACCGGGCGTCTCAACTGCGGGAAAGCTGGTCCGCGACGATTTGATCAAAACTCTTTTTGCGGCACGTTTTGTCCCGGGAACACGCATTCCGACCTATCTGGCGTGTGGTTTCTTTAAAATCTCTTATCTGCGGTTTGTTTTGTGGGTCATCGCTACAGCCATGATCTATGTTTGTTTAATGTTTTTGATGTTTCACTTTGTCGGTGAGATAGCGGGAGAGCAGGCAAAATTCTGGCTGCCTATGATCGCTTTGACGATTATTTTAAGTTATGTCGGCATGAGATATCTGCGAAGCCGAGGCGAAATAAAGGATAATTAAAAAATGGATTTTGCACTCTCTGATGATCAATTGGCGATACAAGAAATGGCTGAACGATTTGCCGCTGACGAGTTGGCGCCTCATGCGGAAAAATGGGATGAGGAAAAGTTCTTCCCAGTTGATGTGATCAAGCAAACGGCCCCGTTGGGTTTGGCCGGTATTTATACAAAAGAAGATGTGGGGGGGGCTGGCCTTGGGCGCCTCGATGCAGCGTTGATTTTTGAGGCCCTCTCGGGGGGGTGTATTTCCACGGCGGCTTATATTTCCATCCATAATATGGTCTCGTGGATGATTGACAATTTCGCGAGTGAAGCATTGAGGCAAAAATATTGCCTGCAGTTAACAAGTATGGAAATGCTTGCAAGTTATTGCCTCACTGAACCCGGTTCGGGTTCAGATGCTGCGGCGTTAAAAACAAAAGCTGTCCGCCAAGGTGAGGACTATGTTTTAAATGGCTCAAAAGCTTTTATCTCTGGCGCAGGGGTTACGGATCTTTATCTTGTTATGGTGCGAACTGGGGATGAGGGGCCAAAGGGTATCTCTGCAATTCTCGTAGAAAAGGATACACCCGGTATTAGTTTTGGTGCGAATGAGCGCAAAATGGGCTGGAATTCACAACCCACAGCGATCGTATCCTTTGATAATGTCCGTGTCCCCGTTAGCAACTTGATTGGCGCTGAAGGAGAAGGGTTTAAATTTGCTATGATGGGACTTGATGGCGGGCGACTTAATATTGCCGCGTGTTCATTGGGGGCCGCCAACATGGCACTAAAAGCCGCTCTTGATTACGCTAACGAGCGCAAAGCATTTGGAAAGCGGCTTAATGAACAACAGGCATTGCAGTTTAAACTTGCCGATATGGCGACAGAATTAGAGGCTGCGCGCGTAATGCTGTATCAAGCGGCGTGGAAGCTTGATCATAAAACATCGGATGCGACACGATATTGTGCAATGGCTAAACGATTTGTGACGGATATAGGTTTTAACATCGTGAATGAGGCTTTGCAAATTCATGGGGGATACGGATATTTACGCGATTATCCGTTAGAGCGAATGCTCCGAGATGTAAGGGTTCACCAAATTTTGGAAGGTACGAATGAGGTTATGCGGGTGATTGTTGCTCGTGATCTTCTGCGTGAGTACCAGGTTTAAGAAAATCAAAAGGATACAAAACCCATGGCAAAAGGCTATTGGATTATGCATATTCGCGTTTTTAATAAAGAGCGTTACCCGGAATACATAGCTGCTGATAAGGCTGCCTTTGAAAAATTTGATGCGAAATTTCTCGTCCGCGGAGGAGATTATCTGCCTGTCGAAGGAGAGGACCGTGATCGACACGTGGTCATTGAATTTAATTCCTTGCGCGAGGCTATTGATTGTTATGAATCGCCCGAATATCAAAAAGCTTTGAAATTGCGACAGGCCTTTGCTGAATCCGAAGTTGTGATTGTCGAAGGTACTTGAAATGAGCGATGAAATTATCTTTGAGCAAATCAATCAATGGGGTGTGATTACATTAAATCGCCCAAAGGCTTTGAACGCGTTGACGCATTCGATGGTTTTGGCAATGAAAGAACAAATGATTGCGTGGCAAGAGGATGCTAGCATTGTTGCGGTTATGATAAAGGGAGCGGGGGATCGTGCTTTTTGTGCCGGCGGAGATATTCGATGGCTCCATGATCGTGTCAAAGAAAATGTTGATGCTGCCTGCGCTTTTTTTCGTGATGAGTATTCGAATAATACGATCATTAAGCGTTTTTCTAAACCTTATGTCGCGCTAATTAATGGTATCGTCATGGGGGGAGGTGTCGGTGTTTCCGTGCACGGAAATATACGTATTGCTGGCGATAAAACTTTATTCGCTATGCCGGAAACTGGCATTGGTTTATTTCCAGATGTAGGCGGCGGGTATTTTTTGCCGCGCCTAGAAAAAGGCTTGGGCTATTATTATGGCTTAACAGGAGCACGGGCAAAGGCGGGTGATTGTCTGGAGGCTGGAATTGCTACTCATTATGTGCCTGATGAAACATATCATGGAATGAGCGACGAACTGTTAGCGCTCGATTTATCGGCTACTGATGCGGAAGAAAAAATTTTAAATCATATTGAGCAGTATAGCCAAAAGCCAAGCGATATCCCGATAGAAAAAACCATCGCGGAAATTGAAAGGTTTTTTCTTAAGCCAGAGAGTTTGCTAGACCTATTAACTCAATTACAAAATGATAACAGTGATTTTGCGCAACAAACGCTATCAACTTTACAAAAAATGTCGCCGACATCACTTTTCCTCACTTTCGAGCAATTGCAAAATGGTCGGAAACTTGAGTTTGAAGATGTTATGAAAATGGAATTTCGGATCGTGAGCCGAATTATGGAAAGCCATGATTTTTTCGAAGGTGTTCGCGCACTCATTATTGATAAAGATCGAAGCCCTCAATGGTCTCCTGAGCATGTTGGCCAAATCCAGCCGTCAATGCTCACGAAATTTTTTGAAACTTTGGGAGATAAAGAGCTGTATCTTTAACGAGGGATGACTGCGCTGGATTGTTGCGCTTAACGCAGCGACTGGTTATTTTCAAAGCTATAAACTGATTTTATTGTGTGAGATTGATTGTGAAATTTACAGGTACAAACAAGTATATTGCGACAGATGATCTAAAGATTGCGGTGAATGCAGCGGTGACCTTGGAGCGTCCTTTATTAATTAAAGGGGAACCGGGCACAGGAAAGACTGTTTTAGCCGAAGAGATGGCGCAAGCGCTTGGTGCCCCCCTTTTACAATGGCACATAAAATCGACAACAAAAGCCCATCAGGGTTTGTATGAATATGATGCGGTAGCGCGCCTTCGTGATGGGCAGTTAGGGGAAGAAAAAGCGCGTGATGTGAAAAATTATATTAAACGCGGAAAACTTTGGGAGGCGTTTACGTCCGAGCAACGCCCCATTCTTCTCATCGATGAAATTGATAAGGCGGATATAGAGTTTCCAAATGATTTATTGCAAGAGCTCGATCGAATGGAGTTCTTTGTTTATGAAACAGGAGAGACCATAAAAGCGGCTCAACGCCCTATTGTTGTGATCACCTCTAATAATGAGAAAGAATTGCCTGATGCTTTTTTGCGCCGCTGCTTTTTTCACTACATTAAATTTCCAGATTCGGAAACAATGGAACGAATTGTTGATGTTCATTTTCCAGATATAAAAAAACGACTTGTCTCAAGCGCGATGAAAATCTTCTATGAGTTGCGGGAGGTTCCCGGCCTGAAGAAAAAACCCTCAACCTCGGAATTGCTAGATTGGTTAAAGCTTTTAATGACAGAAGATATTGACCTTGAAGCTATTCGAGAAAAGGATGTTCGCAAAGCGATCCCGCCGCTTCATGGCGCGTTGTTAAAAAACGAACAAGACATTCATATGTTTGAGCGATTGGCATTTTTAGCACGTCGCGAGAGTTAAGGCGACGCCAACAAAAATGGGGTAGGGCTTCGCATTCTGGTAAAGAATTTTGCATGTCTGTGAGAATTGCTTGAACTGCAATCAATGCGAAAAAAGAAAGATTAAAAACCCCTCTGCGTTTCAATTGGAAGTGGAGGTGCTTTAGGGGAAAATAACAACATAGAGCAACCTTGTGGCTCAGATCGTTTCGAAGTTCTTTTGATCATCTCTGCATTTTTGAGGCAAATTCACGGTAATTGAAAATTAGGACCTTCAACTGGATTGTGCGTCCTGTGCGGCATAGAGAGCGGCTTCGAATTTTGCTGAGGCCTGATCCCAACTGTATTTTTGCGCCATTTGATATGCATGATCTGACATCTCACGCCATTTTTCAGGGGGTAAATCCAATACCTGCTGCACGTGATTTGCGAAATTTTCAGCATCTCTCTTCGTGCACAGACGACCAGTTTTGTCATTTACAATTTGTGGCGAAACCCCGGCGGGGGTTGCAATCACGGGCGTGCGACATGCCATAGCCTCTAACAGGGGAAGCCCAAATCCTTCATGATCGCTGGTAAATAGCCAGGCATCGCAACTGGCATAAATCTCTCTGATCTTTTCTTGTGAAGGTCTAAAATGAAATTCGCTTCCATCGGGTAGGGGGTGTTCATGATTGGGCTTGTGGGAACCAAAACAGAGAATTTTTAAATCGGCATTGCGCTGGCGTAAAATTTCGATGCTCTCTCGCATTAATTTTGGGTTTTTTACGCTGAATGAAGAGTAAACAAAGCCTATTGTGGGAACTTCGTTGCGAGTCCTTTTTTCGGCATGAAATAATTTTGTATCGATTCCATTTTCAACAAGATATCTTGGAAAGATACTTGAAGGATTATTGGTTTCCATTTTTTCTCTTAGCCACTCACACACGACGATTTGTGAGAATGGTAATTCATAAGTTTTGGCGACTCTTTCGGGTTTTTTTGTCGACGGAAATTCAGGTTCATAGCCTTGAATAAAATAGACCTTAGTGCCTTTTGCAGGCGGCGCGTTTTTAATCCATTCTGCCGTTTCCCACCAAGTTGCAATGATGATATCCGCATCAGGCAAATCGTTTATGGAAACGCCATTTGGATTTTTTACTATTTTTAGATCAATATCAGCGCGATCAAAGTGATCAGTTTGAATGTGGGGGCTTGGTAATCGTTGGTGCTTGATTAAGCTTCGAGCATAAGTCTTGATAGAGAACGGTATTGTATCGACGCCAATCACTTGGACTTTATGCCCTAATTGATTCATTAATTTTGCTTGTTCGGCAATGACGCGATCCCCCCCCGATAAATCAGGGTTACACACAATAAATGTAATGGTAAGTTTTGATTTCGGCATTGTTGCTTATGTCCAAATAAGAGTAATCGCGGTTACGATTGCTAAAACAGCCATGGGGAGTTCGCGTATCGGCGACAATTTTACATGATCTCGGATGAAATACCACGAGATTGGAACTGCAGGAAGATTTGCCAATCCCCCGAATACAATTGCTGCTTTGATGCCTGCAATCGAATAAACGACAGGTACTCCGATAATGATCATCAATGTCGGGGCAATTGTGACGACTAAAAATTTTTGGCTGTGCCCAATCGCCAGGATAACAGAATTTAATAGGCGAAATGGGAGAATAACCACGATTACCGAGAGAAGACCGAGATAATATGTAACATTACCGTAGTCTTCTGGATATAGAAAATTGAAAACAAAATCACTGGCCAGATGGATGCCCAGAAAAATTACTAGACACACGCTGTCAATTGCTAATCGAAAATTACCATATACTTTCGTGATATTTTGGGGGGTATCACGCCAAACTTCAGATATTGCGGGGTAGGCGACACGGGTTTGTATCGCATCAATGAGGGCGATTGCGATCGTGATCCAAATTGCAGCGATCGCATATAAACCAAAATTCGTGCTATCGAGAATCGTACCAAAAATAAATTGATCACCGCGCTGAATGATAAAACCAAAAAATGATGCAATTAACAGCCATTTTCCGAAATGAAAAATTTCCTGAAAATGATGTTTGTGAAACTCAAGTTTTATTTTGGGTCCATTCAAGAAAACATGAGACCCGACAACGGTTAGTATTATGACGCTTAAGAGATTGATCAGTAAAGAATATGCACCAGCCCCCAGATGATAAGCCAATAGCATGATGATCAGCCCCAGTATCTGGCAGATAATTTCCAAAAGGGTTAATCTTCCCAGGTGCAGGTCTCTTTGGTTGGTTGCAAATTTAACGGATTTGGTTCCATCAATAAGCATTGCAATAGCTGAAACAGCGATAAAAATTGGGAGGCGTGGATCGTTAAATACTGAGTTGAGGGGAACCAGTTCCTGTTTTGCAAATACCCACACAGCGCAGGCAATCACGACTAAGAATGCAGCCAGCAAAGCCCCGCGTACGATTTGGACGACCCAAATTGTTGATAGAAATGCCGGATCATTTCCTGATTTGCTTCTCACCAGACTCTGATTCAAGCCAATATCAGAAAGCATCATCATTAAAACTTGCAATGAAATCGTAATGGCCAATAGGCCAAAGGTCTCAGGGGGTAGTAATCGAACCATGATTAAGTTTGATCCAAGGCGGATGATTTGGCTCAATCCAAACCCGGCAATGGCAATGCCACTGCCTTGTATGATCCGGTCTAACAAAGTCTTAGCAGGGGCTGAATGTTCTATTGTACCCGTCGGCGAGCCCGATTTTGATAAATGATCAGGATTTGGCCCATTTTCGCTTGTTGGATGCTCTTTGGTGTTGCTCATAAGTCAGCCTGATAATGGGAAAAATACTCTGTTAAGGGTTTGAGGTCACTGTAGAATTGCTTGAGCATATAAATCCGGTTAGAGCATGGTTTATACGCATAATCGCAATTTTTATGAATGGTCTAATTTTCCTGTGTTGAATACCCTAAAAGCACTCATTGTCATCCTCCCCGCGATTATCGGGGTTTTTGTGCTGGCGCGATTTGTCTTGCGTGATCATATTGAACCAAAACGTGTTGATATCTGGTTGATGATTTTTGGATCCTTCACGGTGATGAGCTTTTTGATCTCGAATTACTGGATCATGATCGTCTTGTTAATGTTGATTGTGCTTTTGTTAGTCGCCTTAAAAATAGAACCTAATCTTCCGGCATTATTTGCTTTGTTAATTTGTGTGATGCCCCCTCAAGTTGAAGAGCTAAGAGGAATAGCGGGTATTAATTATCTTTTCCCGATCTCACCGCCTTTAATCCTTTCTTTGGCGATCCTGACCCCAGCGGTTTTATTTTTTAAAAAAATGTCTTTGCTCGTAAAGGGGGTTCGTACGACTGATATTTTTATGTATGCATTTGTTTTATTAGCGATTGTATTATCGTTTCGCGATACGACTTTTACGGATGGATTGCGTGGAATTTGGAATGTCAGCCTGACGATTTTTCTACCATATTTT
This sequence comes from uncultured Caulobacterales bacterium, assembly GCA_964479275.1. GTDB lineage: Bacteria > Pseudomonadota > Alphaproteobacteria > Caulobacterales > Parvularculaceae > CALLPQ01. The sequence continues at coordinate 17,360 of CAYZLR010000038.1, read as the reverse complement.
ATTTTTAGTCGCTGGATAAAAACTTTTGCTGATTTGAAAATCGTGATTATTGCGATTTTGCTGCCTCTTTTGTCGATGGCGGTCATGGCGTTTCCCGAAGCGGTTTTAAAGTGGCATTTCTACGCAATTCCGTCAGCGAACTGGCATGGTCCGTTTGCAGCGCCCTATACTTATCGTGCTGGTTTTTTGCGCGCTTATGGTTCTGTAATGGGGCCCATCGAGCTGGGATTTTTGTTAATGATTACATTGACACTTGCCTATGCGCTGCTCGCGAAAAACACTTCCAAGATTATTGGTTTCGGCGGGATTGGGGCCATGATGGGGGCGCTTTTGCTCACCTTCTCTCGGGGACCTTGGGCGGGCGCCATGCTATCAACCTTCATGTACATCGTCTCCGGCCCTAAAGGTATGATCAAGGGGATGATTGCAGGTTTTGTGGGGCTGATTGCTTTGGGCATACTCATTGCCTCTCCGATCGGAGATAATATCCTTTCCGTAATCCCCTTTGTTGATAGTGGTGAGGTGCAAAACGAACAGTCGAGCACGATTTCTTATCGCCAAAAGATCTTGGAAAACGGTATTGCGGTTGTGAAACAATATCCATTTTTTGGGTACACAAAGTATTATTTGCTTCCGGAAATACAATCTCTGGTTCAAGGGCAAGGCTTGATCGATATTGTGAACAGTTATTTGCAAATCGCTCTTGAGAAAGGGTTGGTTGGGTTATTCTTTTTTGTTGGTATCTTGCTCAGTGCGACTTTTGCGGCGTGGCGAGCTATGCGCCTTGCCTTGTCGTTTAATGAAGATTTATCGGTCTACGCCAGGGCGATGTTTGGGGCGATGGTTGGCGTCATCTTTGTAATCGGTACAACAAGTTCAATTTCGCAGGTCCCTTTCTTTTATTGGATGATGGCAGGGCTTTGCGTCTCGACTAGACGGATGGTGGCCTTTGAGATGCAAAACAGAGCGTCTGCTCCGGCTGCGAGCCCGGTTGATGCGCCTTTATCCGTTCGTGCGGCTCGTGAACAACAGGCTGCATCGCGCCAAGACGCAGAAAGCTTGGCACTAGCGCGTAAAAATGCGGCTAGAAAGCAGGCCGCGCAGTCGCGTAATGTGCCTGCCCATCTTCGCCAATATGTGCGTGAAAAGCCGGACCGTCCCAGCTAGGGCAATTTCTCGTTGCAAATTGAGATTCACTTGCTTTAGCCTTGGCCGCAAAACATGGGGATGAGGCCATTTTGTGCAAACAGAAATAGAGATTAGTGATTCTTTTTCCAAAAATGATCATTCGTCCTTGCATTCTATCGATAATCACCCTCATTTATGATTTGAAAAAAACCTGATCAATCGCAACATGTTGTGTTTTGAGGGGGTTATACGATTTAAAACCACAACATATAAGTTGGGCTCTTTAAAGCCCTGTTTTTCATGAGGAATTGAGATGCCACTAGAGCCAGCGAAATTACTGAACGGCGCAACTTTACCGGGCTTAATGACACCCTCCCATAGTTATAAACCTTTTCGCTACCCGTGGGCGCACGATTTCTGGAAGCGTCAGCAACAGGTCCATTGGATGCCGGAAGAGGTGCCACTTGGTGAAGATTGCAAGGATTGGGCAAACACTCTCACCGATTCAGAGCGTAATCTTCTCACGCAGATTTTTCGGTTTTTCACGCAATCAGATATTGAGGTGAATGATAATTACATGGAGCGTTACTCGCGGGTGTTTAAGCCGGTTGAGGTCAAGATGATGCTCTCTGCGTTCTCAAATATCGAGACCATCCACATTGCCGCCTATGCTTTATTGCTGGAAACCATCGGTATGCCCGAATCTGAGTTTTCCGCGTTTTTGGAATATGAAGCAATGGCGGACAAGCATAATTATATGCAAGAGTTCGGCGTTGAGACTGAGGCTGATATTGCGCGCACGGTTGCCATGTTTGGCGGTTTCACCGAAGGGCTCCAACTTTTTGCCTCCTTCGCCATGTTGATGAATTTCCCGCGGCAAAACAAAATGAAGGGGATGGGCCAGATTGTGACCTGGTCAATCCGCGATGAGAGTCTGCATTGTGAGGGGATGATTAAACTCTATCATGCTTTTGCGCGAGAAACCGGCTGTGTAACCAAAGCGGTAGCCGATGACATTGTTGATTGTTGTAAAACCGTTGTTGGGTTGGAAGACAAGTTTATTGATCTGGCGTTTGAGATGGGGCCGGTTGATGGCATGACCCCGGATGATATCAAGCAATATATTCGCTATATCGCGGACTGGCGCCTCGGCCAATTAGACTTGCCAAAAGTCTATGGCATTGAAAAACATCCATTGCCATGGCTCACAGAAATCTTAAACGGCGTTGAGCACGCTAACTTCTTCGAGGCCCGCGCCACAGAATATTCAAAAGGCGCAACCAAAGGCGAATGGCATGGCGCTGAAGGCGTTTGGAACCAATTCGATCAGTGGAAGGAGCGTCAAACATTCGCTGCGGAGTAGGGAATGGAAGGGTTTTCTAGTGAGTTTATTGTAGCACTCAGGCATTTATTACCTGGGTTCATAGCTGCTGTGATATTCCAGTCTTTGACTAAGTTTCCGAAGCCTACTCAGTTTGAGATGGTAATTTGTGCGCTATTATATTTAGCGGTTATTTCTTTTGTTGTTTTGTTTTTGGAAAAACTATTTCTGCTATTGGGACAATTATTTGTTTTAGGTCAATGGAATACCGAAGTTAAATTAGTATTAGATTTTATTGTAGCATTAATCTTAGGGATAGTTTTTGCATTTTCAGCTAACAAGGATATTCCACACAAATATTTTCGTAAATTTAATTTAACGGTCGAAACGAGTTACCCTTCCGAATGGTATGGCACTTTTATAGACCATCAAGGTTTCATTAGCTTGTACCTAAAGGACGAAAGAGTTCTTATGGGACAATTGTTAGAATGGCCTTCTGTGGATGGTAAAGGACATTTTATTTTGCACAAGACATCCTGGATAGGCGAGAGTGAACCAACCCCATTGATTGAGGAAAACCAACTGATAATATCAGTGGATCATATTAAGTTTGTGGAATTACATAAGGAGGAGAGTGAAAATGACGAAGTTTGAAGATGGTCGTGTTGTGCCTTTGGGAAAACCGAAGGACCCCGCTACAAGAGGTATGCCTAAGACGGGTAAACCATTGACTGGGGGATCCAAAACACCAAGGCCATCTCCTTTACCTCCGAAAAAGGATTCTTGAATGGGGGCAAATTCTTAAAAGTACGGATGGAGCATTTCACTTAAATTTTTTTGAATTCATACGCTGGTGATAGCGCGAGCAAAAGCTCATTAATGCTTACAATAGAAACGCGCAAAGAAAGTGACTTGTGTACCTGAAAGTAGTTAGCGTGACAGCCGGTATAATTACATATACAGTCATATTAGTCTGAGGGAGGATTGTATGGCCATTAATCTTGAGCCACTATTGAGTGCGTCATTGGCAATTCAGTTGCACGTGTATACTGTTGTTCCCGCCTTCTTCCTGGGAACAGTACAAATGATATTACCGAAGGGAACGGCAATCCATCGTATCAATGGTGGCGTCTTTATGGCGCTTATGGTTTCTACAGCAATCATTGCCTTCTTCATCCCGAGCTTTATGGGCGCGAGATTTTCCTTCATACATCTGTTTATACCCTTAACGTTATTCACGGTGCCTCGGGCCTTAGTTGCGTCGCGTCGCGAGAATATAAAGGCGCATCGTAATGCGATGATCGGTCTTTATGTTGGCGCGCTTTTGATTGCCGGTTTGCTGTCTTTTATGCCTGGACGTGTTATGTTCAACATGTTTTTTGCTGGATGAAGAGTTTTGAAGAGAAGGTCTTATGGTTTCATATTCTAAATTTCGCGTGTTGCTGACTGCCGGTTTCGCTATGATAGTCATAGCCATGGGCGCAACAGCGCAAGATATGGCGCATGGCAATGGGGCGTTGGAAATTTTTGATAGTGAGGGGCAGGCGAATTCACCGCGTTGGGTCATGGCCTGGATCATGATCATGTTAGCGACTTTTGCTGCCGGGTTATTGTTTGTGTGGAAGCGATATGAAGCGCGTTGGGTCGTGGGGGGATTAATTCTGGGGTTTGTCGCGCTTGGTATATTAACGGGGCCCTTGGGCGTTGTGCCTCTTTCCGGATTTATCGCTCTCATTCATCTCATATTCTGGACGCCGGGTTTGATTGTTCTTTTGCGCAGGCGGACATTTTTAAAAGAACGTTCAGTTTATGGGGTTTGGACCGGTCTGATGACGGTTGTTATCTTGTTTTCATTTGTTTTTGATATTCGTGATGCAGCAATTTATATAGATCATTTGCTCCGTACAGCCCAAGTCTCTTAGAGCCCGATTCAAAACTAGCTTTTGTCTGGCGAAAAAGCCTTTTGCACGCAGCAAAAGTATAGTTTTTAAATTGGACTTATAACGACTGAAAACATTTCCAGATCATGTGGCTATCGGTTGAGCAAATGCGGAAAGGGAGGGAAGGCACCCCCATTTCAAATTGAGCCGCTGAGGTGTTTTAGGTCTTTCTTTTTTCGCATTTATTGCAGTTCAACCGGTTCCCACAGATATGCAAAATGTTTTAAGCGCGTTTTTTCGTATTTATTTTTTTTGAGTTCCCCGTCGCATTTGTGGATAAACTCGTGCGATTTTTCTTTACTTTAGTGCCTGTCCGGGCGGTTGAAGATGATGGCGCATTGCGAATTTTATCTCGTAAAAAGTCAATAGGCTTCAATCCTGTGCGTTCTTCAAAATGCCAATAAGTCCAGCCGTTGCAACTTTCTGCATTCTGGGCATGAGCACCGACTTTGTGAATCGACCCTTGAAACGTGCATCCATCCTTGCCTTTTAATGATAGGGAACCATCGGCTTTAACACGGGCCTGAATTTTCTTATTTTTTGTATACAAATTGGTACCCGGACGTAAAAGTCCCCGTTCAACAACTGTACCAAAAGGAACTCTGGGGGCCGCCCGGCGTGAAGGCGTGGTGATTAAATCTTCGCTCTCCAGCGGTTTAATGCGATTGATACGCTTTTTTGCAACCGCGATATAATCCGGGTCACGTTCAATGCCAATAAAATCACGGCCAAGCAGTTTTGCTGCCGCACCCGTAGTTCCTGTACCGAAAAATGGATCAAGAATAACATCCCCCGGATTACTAGAGCCAATTAAAATACGGTAGAGCAGACTTTCCGGTTTTTGTGTGGGGTGGGTTTTGCCGCCGTCTGCCCCCTTAAGTCTCTCGCCGCCTGTGCAAATCGGCATTTCCCAATCGGAGCGCATTTGTAAATCATCATTACTGGTTTTGAGTGCATTATAATTAAAGGTATATTTTGAATTTTGAGATTTGGAAGCCCAGATCATGGTTTCGTGCGCGTTGGTCAGGCGAGTGCCTCTGAAATTGGGCATCGGATTTGTTTTGCGCCAAATCACATCATTGAGAATCCAAAATCCTAAGTTCTGTATTGCTGTTCCTACACGGAAGATGTTATGATAAGAGCCAATGACCCAAATTGCGCCATCGGGTTTCAATATCCTATGGGCTTGAGCCAACCAATCATTGGTAAAATTATCATAAGATTCAAATGATGCGAACTTATCCCAGTCATCGTCAACGCCATTAACAGTGCTATTATCGGGGCGGGTTAAGTCACCACCTAATTGTAGATTGTAGGGCGGATCAGCAAAAATAAGATCGACGCTGTTATCGGGTAGAGCGCGCATATGAGATATACAATCGCCTTCAAGGATGGTGTTCCTTGGAAGATTGTTGGATTGAGTATTCGAACCTTGTGATTTTTTCGATTTAATGGCCATGATGGTGAATACCTTCTTACGCGTTTTAACTTAATGTTGGTCATGAAACGCCGGCGCTTTGACGCTTTGCTGATCGAGTCTGTGACATCGGAAATTTATGAAACGGTGAAATTCCCATAACGCCTACGCCCTGCGCTTCATGTATTGCGCGAGTGTGAGTCACCGCGATTCGCACGTCAAGAGAAAAGAGTGTAAAAGAGGGGCAAATCACCAAAGAAAAACACATACTTAACAAAGGGTTAACGGCGAGGTGAAAGCCGTGAGTCAAAATGACACTCTATTTTCCGATCTAGGTTTATTCTCGGGGGAGACAGACGCGAAAAACCGCGATATCTTACATCTTCAATTTATGAAGTGATCAAAATGCTGGGGCAAATTGATAGAGTATGAAGACTAAAATTTCCATGAACGGCAGGGCAGTCAAAATCGAAGGCCCTTCCATGAGAGATCGCAAAGTTACGCGGCGATACAGGTGTGGGCTGCAAGATAAGGGCCGGGACGGCGAACGCGGCGGTGTAGTCAAAGGACTGATTTTATTCTTTGTCGGTTTATTTTTGCTAGCCGCTTTGGCAATAGGGGCTGGTGGGTATTTTGCTTATCAAGAAATTCAGCGTGAGGGTCCCTTAGCAAAAGAGCAAGTGGTTTTACTAGAAAATGGCAGCTCCGTGACACAGATCGCGCATTTATTGGTTGAGAATAATATCATTCGCAATGCTGATTTGTTTAATGCGGCAGTGCGTTGGCGCAAAGCCGGCAATAAATTGAAAGCTGGTGAATATCGGTTCGAGCCGGGCTTAAATATATTTGAAGTCATCGATCTGCTTGTTGAAGGCAACTCAATTTTGCATTTTGTGACTGTTCCTGAAGGGCGAACCACAAAGCAGATTTTGGACATTATCAAGAATGATGACGTATTGACCGGTGAAATTTCGTTGGAGCCGCGTGAGGGCAGTTTATTGCCAGAGACCTATGGGTTTACACGGGGAGAAAGCCGCGATGCTTTAATCAAACGAATGGCCAATGCACAAGATAATGTGTTGGAAGAATTATGGGAGGGACGAATGGTTGATCTGCCTTTGGGCTCTCCTCGTGAAGCTTTAATCTTGGCTTCCATCGTGGAGAAGGAAACCGGTGTAGCGGGAGAGCGCAACCGCATTGCTTCTGTTTTCGTTAATCGGCTGCGCAAGAAGATGCGCTTGGAGAGTGATCCTACAATCATATATGGTTTGACCGGGGGGGAGCCGCTGGGGCGCGGCTTGCGCGTGAGTGAAATTCGAAGTGAAACGGCTTACAATACATATGTGATTAGGGGGCTACCGCCTACACCCATTTGCAATCCGGGGCGAGCTTCAATTGAGGCTGTTTTGAATCCGGCGCAAACAGACGATTTGTTTTTTGTGGCTGATGGCTCTGGTGGTCATGCTTTTGCCAAAACTTTGCGCCAACACAATAAAAATGTTTCGAAATGGCGTGCAATTGAACGGCAAAGACGATAACTAAAAACATGACAAATCATATACCCTCGATGATTTCAAGCATGACGGGATTTTGCCGTGTTGATGGGCATTATTATGATTTTCAATGGGCATGGGAATTACGGTCCGTCAATGGTCGGGGGCTTGAACTCCGCTCTCGTTTACCTCATGGTTTTGAGGATTTGGACTTGCAAGTCCGAAAAATCGTGACTGAATGTTTGGCGCGTGGTTCGGTCAATATGAATTTAACCTTAACTCATTCTGGTGGTGCGAGCCGTTTGCATGTGAATGAAGCGGCTCTTGGTGACGCACTCGCAATGATCAAACAGTGCCAGAAGGCAGCTGTTGAAGCGGGAATCGAAGTTGCTATGGCGAGCGCCGAGGGTATTTTAGGCTTGCGCGGGGTAGTGGAAATTCGCGAAGACAGTTTAAACGATGATGAGCGCAAATTATTATTTGATCAGCTTATCAGTAGTTTTGACGAGGCCATGAAGGGGTTAATTTTAGCCCGTCAGGCGGAAGGCAAAGCCTTGATCTCTGTTCTTAATCAGCAGCTCAAGACAGCAGAAAGTCTGGCCGGACAAGCGCGAATACTGAGTGAAAATCTGGGCGAACATTTGCAAGAGAAGATGAGAAATCAACTGAATGATCTGCTGCAAGACATTGAACTAAGCGAGGAAAGGCTGGCTCAAGAGGTGGCAATCTTGGCTGTTAAAAGTGATATTTGTGAGGAGCTGGACCGCCTTGATGCACATATTTGCGCGGCACATGAACTGCTAGCGACTGCAGGACCGGTGGGCAGAAAGTTTGACTTTCTGATACAAGAGTTCAACCGAGAGGCAAATACTCTGTGTTCCAAGGTAGCAACAATAGATTTAAAAAATATCGGACTTGCGTTAAAAACCACCATCGATCAGATGCGTGAACAAATTCAAAATCTTGAATAGGAAAAGGTAATGCTTGGCGGAGACCTGAAAGTTGCACGACGTGGATTGATGTTTATTTTGTCTAGCCCCTCTGGTGCGGGCAAGACTACTCTTGCCGATAGACTGCTGAAAAAAGACGGTGAGATTGTTCTGTCAATTTCCGCTACAACCAGAGAACGCAGACCCGGAGAGGTGCATGGGCAAGACTATTTCTTTGTTTCCGAAGAAGAGTTTATTCGTATGCGTGACAACGGTGAATTTTTAGAATGGGCCAATGTTTTTGGCCATCTCTATGGGACCCCGAGATCTTTGGTGGAAGATACGTTGCGTTCGGGTAAAGACGTACTTTTTGATATTGATTGGCAAGGGGCGCAACAACTAGATGAGGTTGCGGGGGAAGATGTTGTGAAAGTCTTTATTTTGCCGCCCTCGCGCAGTGAATTGGAACGGCGTCTGCGGGCAAGAGCCCAAGATCCGGAAGATGTTGTGCAAAAGCGTATGGCAAAAGCTGATGCGGAAATGTCCCATTGGGCGGAATATGATTATGTGATCGTCAATTACGAATTGACCGAATCTGAAGAATTATTGCGCTCCATTTTGTTTGGAGAGAGATTGAAACGCCGCCGGCAAGTTGGACTGGCTAAGATCGTAATGGAGATGACGGGGGAGGGGTGAACCGTCTGCTAAATGGTAAATTTTGAGCATAAAATATCCATCGATAGATAATGCATATTTGTTTGGAATTACCTGCTTCTAATTTGCTGATATCGCGTTTGCGTCCATTGACACAAAACTCAGATTTGGTCATCACTGGCGATGAATTATCCCTTTTTTTGAGAAGGCAGTTGGCGCATGATCCCCCGTTATTCCCGTCCTGAAATGACCGATATTTGGTCACCACAATCCAAGTTTCGTATATGGTTTGAAATTGAGGCCCATGCGGCCGACAAGATGGCTGAATTGGGAACGATCCCGAAAGAAGCGGCGAAAATCATCTGGGATAAAGCCAGAGATGTGGAATTTGACGTGGATCGCATTGATGAAATTGAAGCTGAAGTCAAACATGATGTTATTGCTTTCCTCACCCATCTATCAGAAATCGTTGGTCCAGAAGCGCGTTTTGTTCATCAGGGGATGACTTCTTCTGATGTTTTGGATACCTGTCTTTCCGTTCAGTTGGCGCGGGCATCAGATCTATTGCTCGCAGGAGTAGATCGTGTTCTTCAAGCTTTAAAGGTAAGAGCCTTGGAGCATAAAGAGACAATTTGTGTCGGGCGTTCTCACGGCATTCATGCCGAACCTGTGACCTTTGGTTTAAAGCTTGCTGGTTTTTATACTGAGTTTCAACGGGCGAGAAAACGTCTTGTTCTTGCGCGTGAAGAAATAGCGATTTGTGCTATTTCTGGGGCTGTTGGTACATTCGCAAATATCGACCCAGCTGTGGAAGCACATGTTGCCAATAAGCTTGGCCTTGAGATCGAGCCAGTCTCCACTCAGGTTATTCCGCGCGATCGTCATGCGGCCTTTTTTGCAGCTTTGGGTTTAATTGCATCTTCTATTGAGCGATTAGCCACTGAAGTGCGCCATCTTCAGCGTACAGAAGTCTTGGAAGCAGAAGAGTTTTTCTCCAAGGGACAAAAGGGGTCTTCTGCAATGCCTCATAAACGTAATCCGATCTTAACTGAAAACCTAACCGGCCTTGCGCGATTGGTGAGGATGGCTGTTGTGCCGGCGATGGAAAACGTTGCTCTTTGGCATGAACGAGATATTTCGCATTCTTCTGTTGAGCGCGGTATAGGTCCAGATACAACAATCCATTTGGATTTTGCACTCCATCGCATGGCTGGCGTGATTGAAAAACTGGTTGTTTATCCAGAGCGAATGCAGGCCAATCTGGATAAGCTTGGAGGCTTAGTGCATTCTCAACGCGTGTTATTAGCGCTGACACAGGCGGGGGAGTCTCGTGAGAGTTCTTATCGGCTTGTACAGCGAAATGCGATGCCAGCATGGCGAGGCGAGGGTGCATTTTTGGATAATCTAAAATCAGATGAAGAGGTCACGGCAAGATTATCTCACAGTGACCTCGATAATTTATTTGATTTGAGCTATCACACGAAAAATGTTGGAGTGATTTTTAAGCGTGTTTTCGTTGAATGAAAACATTGATGATTGCAACGATAAGCATAGCCACCGCGATTATAAATAATGATGATCCACTTTCTACCGTAAAATCCGTCCGTACAAAGCCTTCCCCAGCGGCAAGTGCGTCAACGGGTTTTGGGGTTGCAAAATCGAGTGGTGTCACCGTGCCAAGATAAGGGGTTAGGTGCATGAAAACGGCACCTGCGAAAGGCAAAACGGCAAAAGGGGCGCCAATTCCGCGCGTTTGAGGTAAAATCACCAGCAATCCTGCGAGAAGTTCCATCCCACCCACAAGATAATTACCAAGAGGATAAGCAAGCTCAGCGAGCGGTAAACCAGCTTCACCGCCTTTGAATTCTATATAAGGAAATATAAAAGCGGCCCCGGAGAATTTTAGATAACCAAAAAGTAGTAGAAAGCCCCCAACAGCAATGGCAAAAACCCATTTTAGAATTGTCATTAAATTCATCATCATCTCCAATTTTTCTAATATCATTAAGTCAGTAAAAAGTGACACATGATTTTCACGTCCCATGAGGTTAAAAGCAAAGACTTCTTGCAAAAGACTCTTCACTTTTTGAATCACAATTCACTGCAATTGGCGATAGAATAAAACATTAATTTACCGCGTGCAAATTGAATGGGAGTGTTTTGCAACTATGTTGATACCGCTAAAGTTGTAAAAGTGAATTGGCCTTTTTTTGAAGTCAACAGAGGGCAATTTTGATATGTGGTATTTTTTTTAACAATCAGAGTTTTTTATGCATAATATGTGCATCAACCAGTCCCAGTTTGGCATGGTCAAAGGCTTCGGGAACGGTACCAATCAGTGTAAAGCCCATTTTTTTCCATAATTGAAAACCGGCATTATTACTTGAAACAACAAGATTAAACTGCATGGCTTTGAAGCCAAGTTTTTTTGCCTCTCGCTGGGAATGCTCACACATCATTTTGGCAATGCCTTGTCTGCGGACATGTGTTGCTGTGATATATCCACAATTGCATATATGAGCACCCAATGGGTCTTGGTTGGGTTTGATGTAATATGTCCCGATAACTTCATTTGCAGGGTTTATCGCGACATAAGCTACGCGTGTGTTTTTTATCCATTTTGTATGGGCGCCATTTCGAGGCATATCCGTTGCATACGGATAAGTTTCTCCCGCACGGATGATGGGTTCCATAATTGCCCAAGTGCTCGGCCAGTATTCATCTGTTATTGGAATGATTCTGGTAGACATTGCCTCTGGCATAAAAACTGTTATTTTTTCCAAACAGATCCATCGCGGAGTGCGTCAGCAACTTTGCCAGTTCTTTGGCCTTTGCTCACGTGATGTGTCCAAAAATTTTCATCAAATGAAGTCTCAGATGGGTTATCATAAATGACCCCTAAAGCCACAGGGAATTCTTCGTCTGACATCGTTAAGAGCATTTGCGCAAGGTTAATGTTGGTTTGATCATGCACCAAAATATCATCTAACGAAATGCCGTTTTCGCCGAGGGTAACAACCTCTAATGTCATCGTCGAAGGGTTAAACCTTAAACCTTTCGTTTCTTTTGCAAAGGTTAAAGGCTTACCATGAGTGACATTGAGTTGATTGTCTGCTGCTGCCGCTTTTTCAGTAAACCCCTTAAAGACGTCGGCATTATAGACAATGCAGTTTTGATAAATTTCAACAAAAGCAGTGCCCTTGTGTTTGTGCGCAGCCTTTAAGGTTGCGCTCAAGTTTTTGGCATCCGTATCGATGCCTCGTGCGATAAAATGAGCACCGGCACCGATTGCAAATGCACCTGCATTAATCGCCCCTTCAATAGACCCTTTCGGGCTCGTTGGGGAGCGTGTGCCCGGTCGTGAAGTGGGCGAGTATTGCCCTTTTGTGAGGCCATAAATCTCATTATTAAAAAGCAAAACCTGCATATCGACATTGCGACGAATGAGATGAAGTAGATGGTTACCACCAATTGATAAGCCGTCGCCATCGCCGGTCACCATCCAAACATCAAGCGCTGGTTTGGCCAGTTTCAGTCCTGTAGCAAAAGCAGGTGCGCGGCCATGAATAGTATGGAAGCCATATGTTTTCATGTAGTAAGGGAACCGCGATGAGCACCCAATACCGGAAACAAACACAGTTTCATCGGGGTTGGCCTCAAGGTCTGCCATTGTTTTTTGGACACATTTTAAGATTGCATAATCCCCACATCCGGGGCACCAGCGAACTTCCTGATCGGTTGCGAAATCTTTTGCGGTAAGAGGAGCGTTCATTCTTTGGGTTTCCTAGACAATAGAAAATGAAAATAGGGTTTCGTTCAGGCGTCTAAATGTGAAAATGGAAATGGGCTGAACGATAAAACCTTGTTGATCTTTATATTGCGAGTATATTTTGTTCTGTGTGTAAACAATATTACATTCTGTAATACCATTTATTTTGATCGCTGCTTTAATAGATTGCATCGGCCAAACTGCGTTTGGTGTTGCCCATCTTTCTTGCGGTAAATTTTTTACAACATTCAGAAATTCATACAAATCATAAATTTCTGAAACTTCGTGGTCGGGACCAATTTCAAAAAACTCACGTGACGCTTTTTTATAATCAATTTTTAATTGTGTGATTGCCTCAGGAAAAATTTTATCAAAACAATAATTCGAAGGGGGCTCGTCTTCGGTATTGGTTGTTGCTTCCTGTGACCTGGCCTTTAGTGCTATAATAGAGCCCATCAGAATTGTTACCATGGAACCCATCAGAGCCGCGAGAAGAGGGATCGAGGTTCGTCTTTTTGCTTTTCGAGGCATGAAAATTACTCCGCAGCTTGAATGATGCTATTTACATTTTCATAAATGGCTTCGAGAATTTCTGAAATCTTAAAGGGCTGCCCAGATACTTTTGTCAGGGGAACAACATCCACTTCCAGTTTGTCTCGCAAAAGCGTCGCACATTGTCCCATATTCATTTCGGGTAAGAGGATGCGATCAAATCCAGCCAGCAATTGGCCTAAATTTTTGGGTAATGGATTTAGATAGCGAAGATGGATTTGCGAAACATTCTGGCCTTCTTCACGTGCTTGATTGACTGCCCGCCATATCGCCCCATGTGTTGATCCCCAGCCAACAACAGCGAGGGATCCGGAATTTCCCCCCTGTTCAACTTTTTGGTCTGGAATGAAATCAGCAACGCTATCAACTTTTCTTTGCCGCAAATCGCTCATGGTTTGGTGATTATCTGCATCATAGGAAATATCACCGGTTTCAACGTCCTTTTCAAGGCCGCCAATACGGTGGGCAAATCCTATATCTCCGGGGGAAACCCAGGGCCGACCTAAGGTTTTTTCATCTCGATCCCAAATAGCTTTTTTCACCGCCAGAGTGTCGCTAAAATCAATATTCGCAGGTTTTGCATTGACGGTTAAAGGCTCGATGGTTTCCATGTCGGGTAAAGCCCAAGGACCTGCAGCGTTGGCTATATATCCGTCAGTTAAAAGAAAGACTGGCGTCATATGGCGCAAAGCAATTCGAGTGGCTTCAATTGCGGCATAGAAGCAATCGCCAGGATCGCTCGAAGCGATAACAGGGACAGGGGTGTCCCCATTGCGTCCGTATACAGCTTGATAGAGATCGGATTGTTCTGTTTTTGTAGGTAGCCCGGTTGATGGACCTCCGCGTTGTGAATTGACGATAACCAATGGGAGTTCGGCGGAAACGGCAAGGCCGATAGCCTCGGTCTTTAAGGCAATGCCAGGTCCAGATGAAGAGGTAACCCCAATGGCGCCGCCAAATGATGCGCCAATAGCCGCGCAACATGCCGCAATTTCGTCTTCAGCTTGAAAAGTGGCGACACCCAGTTCGCCCATTTTTGTCAGATGATGGAGCACGGGAGAGGCGGGGGTAATTGGATAAGAGGCAAAGAATATTGAAGTGTCGGCAAGTTCACCTGCTGCGGCTAGCCCAAGCGATAAAGCTTGTGCTCCGGTTATGGAGCGATATTCCCCAGCATCCATCGGCGCTTCGCCAATTTCAAATTGCGGGATCTCTGCTGAAAGTTCAACCGTTTCTGCATAGGCATGGCCCGCGTGAAGGGCTGCGATATTACCCTTTACCGCGTCAGGGTTTTTGGCGAATTTGACATTGACCCAATCCTCGATCGGTTTTCTGTCCCGGCCAAACATCCATAAAACTGCGCCGAGGCCCCAGAAATTTTTACATTGTTCAGCGTCTTTTTTGCCAAGCCCACTATCTTTAACCGCTTCCATGGTCTGCGTAGTAATGGCAATTTCAACGACCTGAAATCCCTCTAGTTCACCGGTTTCGCGTGGGTCTACTTCTATGCCGGCTTTCGTAAAATTTCGGGCATTAAAAGCATCTGTATTGAGGATGATCAATGCGCCTTTTGGCAAAAGAGGGAGATTAACTTTGAGCGCTGCCGGGTTAAAGGCAATCAATACATCAGGCGCATCACCAGAAGTGGCGATTCGGCGCGCTCCGAGGTTGATTTGAAATGCAGAGACACCGAATGTTGTTCCGACCGGCGCACGAATCTCCGCCGGGAAGTCAGGGAAGGTTGCGAAATCAGCTCCTGACAGGGCTGTTGACTCCGCAAACTGAGACCCGAGTAGTTGGACGCCATCACCGGAGTCTCCAGCAAAACGAACGGTGATTGATTTTTGTTCAGGAACAATTGTTGTCATAGGGAATATGCCCAAAATTAGAAAATGACTTGAGGGATAGTAAAATCCCAATTGAAACGGGTATATAGGCGATGAAACGCCCCAGAGAAAGCCTCTTGATAAACTTTAGCACAAATATGTCGATATTCTGCGGCGAAATTGCGAACTCCTCAATTGTTATATTGAGAGAGTGTATGCGATTTTTTCTTTAACCTATTGTTTTATATGAATTTTGTTATATTTTTTCGGCGGGGATGTTAATTCTTCATAGCTATCAAATTCCAGTGATTTGATAAATGTATTCGTGTTTTTGTTTAGTTTTTCTAATCTTGGGTGTGGCTTTCAATCAAACAAACTTAAGTGTCTTCGAAACTTGTATTTTTTTCACCCAGTTAGGCCGCTCGGTTACCGCAATTTTGATGGTAAAATCGATAGAATGGTTCTATCCATAGCCGAGTTAAATTCCAACATCGCGGGAGCCTGATCTTATGAAATTCTTTGTCGACACGGCCAATATTGAGGAAATAGCAGACCTTATCCCAACAGGCCTGGTGGACGGTGTAACCACTAACCCAAGTTTGATTATGAAGTCGGGACGTGATTTTAGAGAAGTTATTGCCGAAATTTGTAAATTAACCGATGGTCCGGTTAGCGCAGAAGTAACCGCATTAGAAGCCGATGAAATGGTAGCCGAAGGCAAATCATTAGCTAAGATTGCCGATAATGTGACCGTGAAGCTGCCTTTGACTATTGAAGGGCTAAAAGCGTGTCGCGCCTTTAAAGCAGAAGGCATCATGACAAATGTGACCCTTTGCTTTTCAGCTAATCAGGCATTGTTGGCAGCAAAGGCTGGGGCAAGCTTCATCTCCCCCTTTATTGGCCGCATTGATGATATGGCCCTTGATGGCATGGAACTCATTCGCGATATTCGGATGATTTATGATAATTATGATTTCCAAACGGAAGTTTTAGCGGCCTCTATCCGCTCGGCCAACCACGTTAAAGAATGCGCCTTATTTGGTGCTGATGTGGCGACTGTGCCACCGAGTGTTATTAAGGGTTTGGTTAATCATCCGTTGACTGATAAGGGCTTAAAAGCCTTTTTGGCTGATTGGGAAAAAACGGGCCAAAAGATTTTGTAAGCTTATAAATCAAAAATTCAGGAATTTTTTTGTGGCTAAAGCTGTTGTTTTGATATCTACTATTAAAGGTCTGCGTGTGAGTGAAAGTTGATGTGATTACGGTGGGTTAATATGAAGGGTGAGTTTTTCTTTAACCTAGTAGCTGGACTATTTGTAGTAATTTTTATTCTCCTGTTGATTATGCTCTCTGGCATCTACTATCAAGGATTACGATTTTTAATAGAAGGTGAGGAAAAAACAATTACTATATCGGATTGTTCAGTTTGTTATAGTTTCCCCACGAGAGGTCCCGCTTATTTGATCTACGAGATTAACTCACCTGACATCTCATCGGATATTATCCTCTCTTCAACTATTAAATTATTTTCAAAAAAGGACCAACGGCAAACAATAAATAATTGTAATCAACTGGGTGGCACCAATAGTTACACGCCTAAAAAAGATTGGTGTAAGATTGCGAGAAATAAAATAGATGTATTTTTTTATGAAAAAAATAATCTTACCTACCTTAAGAAGGGTGGCAAAATTAGAACAATTATTTATAATCAATCAGATATATTTGATATTATAATCGTTTTCATTTTTGCTGTATTTTTCTCTGTGGCTATCTTCTTTTCGTATGTTTGTGGGGGAATGTTATTTTATTTTATTTTTAGGCGACTTTGTGTCGAAGTCATACTTCAGTTTAATAGCGCCAAGAAATCTTTTTTTGATGGTATTAATGGTTTATTGCTTCCCTTAATAATAATCTTGCTCTCTTCCGCGTTAATTATCACTATCGGATTAATTATTGGGCGGAGCTTGATTTTTTTTGATGTAGAAAATATTTTCTTATCTGGCATTATTGGGATGTCAGGTTTGGGGCTAACAGCATTTGGCCCGTTCATAGTTTTAAAATTTGTAAATTACATCAGAGGCCAAAATGCAAATTTTATCCTACTCTTACAAAACTTAACAAGTTTGTATGCTGCTTCGCATTTGTTAATCGAGTCTATAAAGTTTTATTCTATAGAATTTGTGTATACTGACATTGAAAATTACTTCCTATCTTTCATACAAGAATTAATAGGTTAGAATAACATATGTATTTCCTCGATATTCATAAAAAATGATTAGGAGCTAGGCTCATAAATTACGCATGATGATGCGTGCAGAAGCAAGTTGACAC
>CAYZLR010000037.1:0-31461 GCA_964479275.1 uncultured Caulobacterales bacterium | reverse complement strand
ATCCCCGTCACATTTAGATACGGATTGCGCTAAGAGCGTGTCAGTTGATCCTTTGACCACATTCCATTTTTTGAGGGCTTCATATTGCTTGGTTTGGCAATGCTCCTGCATTTCAAAGTCGGACGGCCAATCGCCCTTACATTTGGCGACGACTGTAGGATTGACCGCTTGAGGTTCCGGGGCTGTCTCTTCAATCGGGGTAAATGGTTTCCCCTCTTTATCTGCCATGAGCTTATTCATACAGTTCGTGAAGACTGTTGGAGACGTATTAGTATCTTGGCAGTTCTGATACCCTGCCAAAAATTCTTCAGGAGACATTTGCGCAAAAGCGGTGGTGCTTATTGAGGCTCCGAGGAGTGCGGCGACACAGTATTTAAGTTTGAACATGAAGACCTCTTTTTAGGATTATTGCGCTGCGGTGTAAGTATCAATCAGGCCGCTAGAGTCATAGACCGAGACATTGCCAGATTTTATCACGTAATATTCCCCATGTCCGTTTCGGGCCTCCAGCCGTCCATTTGCAGAAGGAAATAACTGATCTGTCGCGCCGCTACCGTCTTTGTATTTAACGGCCTTTTGTGTCGTTCCATCAGCAGCTTTGAAGATGATAGCTTTTTCACCCATAAATTCATTGCCTGCAAATTTTGCCATGAGCGCCGCGCCTTTGGGCAGGGCTGGAAAGGGGTCATTAGCCTGCTCTAATGTCATGCCATGTATTTTAGCGTCTAGCTTAGGCGTGAAGTGTGTTGACCCCCAGGCACCAGATCCGACGGTTTGACCGGGCAAATAGTATGTAATGAACAATCTGTCTTTATGTGGTGATTGCAAACGTATTGCTTGGCCCAGACGCTCTAACTCGTCTTTTGCTATTCGCTCGGTCAGGCGAACGTCCACGCTCCGTTTTTTAGGCTGTGTTTGGAGGGGTTGGCTAATCTCATCTGAAATAATGGAGTGAGATGGTAAAGGCGAAGCTTGAACAGGCTTAATCTCTTGGGGGCCGAGGCGCTTTTCAATTTGCGCGGTTTCTTTTTTCGCAGCAGCTATCTTTCGGTCTATTTCACGTAATTCCTTTTCATCAGCAGTCAGCGGTTCGCCACATGCGCCGAGGCTCATACTGACTACAGTGCAGAGCAATAAAAACCTTCTCATATGCTTGTCCTAAATTATTGAATCGTTGAATTGCCCAATTTAACAGGCGCAGATTATTTGTATTTGGCGTCGGTTTCAGCCTCGCTTAACCCCTGAAGGTTACCTGACTTCCAAGTCACAAGGGTGTCTTTAAGGCCTTGAGCATTTTTGTAGTCCAGCACCATTGTGGGTTCTAAACAGGTTCCGACCGCGCAAGTTTGTAAGGTTAGATAGTGACTCTGGGCATTTGCCGAGTAGAAACCAAATTTCACCTTTAGGGATTTTTTACGGCCCATTGCTTTTGCGATTTCTTTGTCAATTATGTCCCCATCCTGGGACGCTATTTTGTGCCAAGCGAAATACTTGTCGATTGCCGCGATATAGTCATCAATGGCGGTCGCAGATAAGCTGGTAAATTCATAACCGCCCATTGCAATCCCGGTGTCGGATTTTTTGATGAAGTCAGTGAGAATGTAGAGCTGTTCCGGTTTTTTCTTACGAACGATGAGTTCAAGGAAAGTGGGACGTTCCATGTAGTCAGATGCGACAGAATTAAATTCCATGATTTTGAATGAAGCATCGAGCCGTATTTTATCTTTGGCAAAGCCAGGCGTGCTAAAAACAAAGCTCGCCGTAAGCAATGTTGCGAAAAGTATTTTTTTCATGTTCAGCCGCCTTAATCATTTTCCTAGATTAAAGTTTATAGTTTCATGACTCCGTTCGCAAGGAGGAGTTGCGGACAATAATACGATCCTCAAGATTAACATTAAAACGCCCGTATGGGTTCACATGATTATAGATCAGAGGCGTTATTCCGCGTAAGTCCTCTTTGGAAAGCCTGTCTTTCCACTCAGGCTTCGCGACCACGTTTTGATACATTTGAGTATTCACATAGACCATGCAGTTTTGCACCAAATGTAGCGCCTGAACTGCGACTTCCTGATCTTCACGCTTGTTTGAGCTTATTTCTCCACCTCTCCCAAAATGCACAAAGCTCGTGGCGCTGTTCCAGTTCTCGACCACATTCAGGCCTTGCTGAATTTCACGACGAAAGGATTCGTGGCGCAGATAACGGCACACAAATATGGTCTTAATCGCACGGCCTAATTCAACCAATGCTCGGTAGGTCGGGTGCAGCACGTCTGTTCGCGAAAATCGCCGCAGAATAGTTTCAGGGTCAGATGTGCCGACACGCATGGCCGTCGCATATTTGACGATTTCATCATATTGACGCTCAATCAATTTCCAGTCGATCGTGCGCGTTAAAACCGGAGTGAGGTTAGAGAGTTTCGTTTTGATTGAGTTGCCTGGTAGGTATAGCTTCACATGGGCGATCCGTTTAATGCGCGGGGCAAGATCAAAGCCGAGCATTTTGGTAAACGCAAACGCCACTTCTGTTTGGCCATGGCTATCGACATATTGCCGCTCAACACTCATATTGGTGCAATGGCGCAAGACGCCCTCGATCATGGATGCGGCCTCGCGAGACGATACCTTTTTGAGCTGTGAGTAAATGCAGATAGATTTACGATCAACGTGCCAGTAAATCATAATGCCACGCCCTCCATAACGCCGATGATATTCAGCAAGCGGGTTCCCGTCCCAGACTTTAAACTGTTTTGAATCTGACGCCGAGGCGGTCCCCTGTTCACCCCAAAGCTTCGGGTCACGTATGCCCATGATCGCGTTAGCAATCTGACGGTTGGCTTGGCGCATTGATGCCGCGTCGATGAAACGCCGCCGCACATGCAGGAGTTGGTCATATGTCGCGTTTGAGGTCGCTGCGCTGATCCGTTTGATGCCAGCATTCGTTCCGAGGGCGTATAGGCACAGCAACAGCCGTTGATTTAGCGCGTTCTGATCAATCTTCTGATACTGCCCCGCAGTTGTGAACTCCCGCAAGAAGCCTGTATCAAGAGCAGTCTCTTTCACCATATCAAGCAAGCTCGTCATGGGCCACGTCTCTGCAATCGTGCCTTTTAGCGCTTCCAAAGTCTGCGGCGGTCTATCGGCTTTTAGAGGTGTGATGATAAATTTGGGCTTTGTTGTCCAAGCAACATGCACTTTATCATTTTTCGACAATTCATCATTGAACGCCAGGAGGTGGTCTTCCAGTTCCGTTTTGACTCCGCTAGTAAAGGCCTGCGCATCTTCGGAAAGGCCAAGCTCCTCATAATAGTTCTCCCGCTTAGCCTCAAAATCGTCAGGAATATCATCATCCGGGTTCTTAAAGCGTTCCGCGCCCGTTACCCAAATTTCACGGCTTCTGAGCCTCTCGCGCAGAGATAGAACGGCGCATAATTCGTAAGCGTGGCGGTCGAGATAACCGCCTGAATCTATAACCGCTGACTTATACTTATTAGGCACAACGCCGTTGATAATTATTCTATCTCGTTTGACATGAAAGCGCTGCTTGGAGCCGTGCTGCACCGATATCCAATCAAGGGCTTTGAGAAGTGGTTTGTGATGCTGGTTGTTTGATGCGAATTCAACAGTCGATAAAAGCGTTTGCAACATGGGCCGATAATATGAACTCCACGACCCGCGCATAAGGGCAAACACGTCTTCAGCCCAGGACGGCTTTTCGATCTTATTATTCACAATAGCGACCACGGCGGGCCTGTCGATTATGTCAAAAACGACGTCCCCTATTGCCCTAGTCGGATTATGAAGTGCAGCCGATAATATCTCGCGCAGCAAAGCCTCTTTATCATAGATTTGTTTGGCCTGCTTACCGACGGACTTAGCAACTTCCGCTTCTTTTGATCGCTGAATTTTGGCGACAGCATCAATCAGGGTTTCGACTAATGAGTCAATGAACTCCGCCGTTCGGCTTCCCAGAAACGTCGCATACATACCAATTTGTGACGTTTCGTCTGTGCGCCGGATTTCCCAAGGGTCAAGCTTTTCGACGCGGCGGACAACATCTTCCCGCCATTCTCGCTCCAGCTTATTTATTTTTAGGTCAGCTAGATTGAGCTCATTCGTGAAGGATACTCGCTCTGCCAGTATGTTGAAGGTATCTCTCGATGTTGCACCCGTAGCCTGCCGCATTTGTAACAGTGATGGATGCAGCCCTTCATCTGCCAAAGACGATAATAATATGTTCCGCGAGTTTTGATCCAAGGTTTCGGCAAGTGACGAAAATATGGCTGCGTCTACTTTATTGCGCAGCGATTCATGGGCACGTTTCATCCACTTTGCCGGCGGCGTAGAAACGGCGTTATTGACCGCCCATTTTAGCATTATCATCTCAAGGTCTGCATATTTCATGGCAGCTAACGCTGGGTCTGACGTCAAATGCTTTTGAAGGCGGTCAAGGTCTTCCTCGCGGCAATCAACAATTCCTAAATAACCAATGATAACGTGCCGCCGCCTTCTCTCGGTCTGGATTGTGTAAACTGGGGAAATAGCTTGAGACGGCTTGAACGAGAGTTGATCGCCAACATAGTGGACAATTTTATCATCAATTTCGCTGTAAGGATAAAACCGCCCAAACGCCCGATAGGAAAGCAACTTGACAGCCAAATCCAACCGCGCAGGCTTTTGCTGCTCTGCTATGAAGGCAAAGTCGTCGTAATCAAGTGTCCAAGTCTCAATGGCATTGTCTAAAAACTGCATAAAATAATCCTCCCGTTGCAATGTTTTTGGCACGAGGAGTACCAGTGTGCCAGCTTTCAGGGAAACAGCTTCAATGTGTAAACTATTTCAATTACAGTTAAGGCATGACTCGAATCTATCTCGATACGAATGTATTTTTTAAACATGGCTTTTTTCGCTCTAAAGGAGCGAAGGCTATTTTTACGGCATGCCGCCTTGCTGGGTTTCAAGTTTTCATACCAGAAACTGTTATTGATGAGGTGCTCGGTAATTATCAAAAGCAGCTATTAAAAGCCCATGATGCCTTGGAAGCTGCTGGGTCAACATTAGATAAACTCGCAGAATGTGATGCTGTGGAATTTGACGTGGAAGATACCATAATTACGTTCAAGGACGAATTCGCTGCAATGATAATAGAAAAAAGTGTTCAAGTTTTACCGTATCCTCCTTTCTCGGCACAAGATCTTGTAAAAGTGGCGTACAATGGAAAGCGGCCTTTTGACGAAAAGGGTAATGGTCATAAAGACTTTTTGATTTGGGAAGCCATAAAGGAGGATATGCTTAAATCCCCAAAAGGTACTCCCCTGATTTTCGTTACTGAAAACACAAACGATTTCGGAGTTAAAAAGGGTCAATCAGATTCACAGGGGCGTTTCGCCCTCCACCCAGATTTAATATCACAAATAGAAGAAATCAAAGATGACTTGATATGCTACACACACCTAACAAAGGTGATGGAACAACTGGTTTTACCAGCCCTCGACGGTCTCACCATAGAGAACGTAGACCACTTCTCTGACCACGTTGAAGACTTTGTCGAAGACATGGTTTCCGAAAACCTTAGCTTTAGAACAATGTTTGGGTTGGAAGGTCTCGCATTTTCCAATGACGTAACAATCACTGGATACGGCGAAATCAGTGACCTTAATATAGACATCTATAAATTCGAAGATGAGCATATGGTGCGCATCACAGGTGCATCCGAATGTATGCTTCAAGGATATATGGAAAAATGGGAATACTATTCCGAATATGGAGAAAGCAGTCTTTCAGCATCACAATGGAATGATCATGTTTTAGAGGTCGAAGATGAAGCTAATGTGGAATTCGAAATTCTGGCAATCTACAATCCCGAAACTGGAAAATTTAATGGACAAGCATTTCAAGTCACAAATGAAATAGATCCAGATTGGTATCAATGATCCGAGAGGTGCGGGCTATTGATTCAAGTTACCGGCCCTTAATGTTCTATAATTGTTCCAAAAGTTGATAGTTTTTGGGCAGAGTTGTTGCCACTAGGCCAATCACAAAATTTATGTCAGGCTTCAAAAATGGTTTTGCTCACTGGTCAATAGCTATCAGCTTTACACTGAATATCTATATCCTGAAAATTTCTGCGAAATTTGAGCGAAAGCCCAAAGAGAGAAAAAGCTAGCTATATCTCGCCAGCCGGTGACACTTCGTTGTCATCGGCTGTATTAGCCTTAGCTTTATCTGCACGAATGACATCCGCATGGGTGAGGAGAACATGACCGTCAAAAACCGTCATATAATCCTTATGGAATTTCGGTTGATATTGCCCGAATAAATCCGTTTTATACACCCGCTCTAATTTCTCATAGTCAAGACGATCATACACGACGAGCGCCCGGAGGCGTATATCTTTTTCAATTAGCAGCTCTATAAGAGCCGCTAATGTATTTTCGATAGCCGTGTGAGCGCCAGTCCGTCTTTGTTTATTCATCCACAATCACCAATTTGGGGGAGGATGCTTAAACTACAGATCAAATCAATGTCAAGAATGTTCTTGCTATGTTCCGGCCGTATAATGTTTGTTATGAGAAATTAAAGAAGGTTCTCATTTTGGCGTAATTTAATGATCTCGATAATATTCATATTATTTCATAACAATAGAATTTATATCGGGATTGGGAAAAACGGCGTTAATCCGGCGCGATTAAAGCCTATGAATAATATTATTCCTGCTAAAAGATAGATAGAAATAATAAATCGGAACATCGAGTTTATCGTATCTTGCATGAAGGTTCCAATCATACCCCAAATAGCAATTCCTAAGAATGTCAATGCCGTAAATATTTGCATTGTGATTGCTAATAATTTTACGTGAAACGGAACCCAAGGCAAACTTAAGTCTGGGTAATATGGCTCACCTGAAAATGGTGAATATGGCAGCAAAACACCCATCACCACTATCATGAAAGCAACCGTTATTAACCGATCAGAACCGATGTAAACGTCACATTTAATTTCACGTATAATTTCATTCATAATAGTCATACTTTACACATGAACTTAAGTATCTGGTCTTGCCCCCCTATTTGGTGACAAGACCAGAGCAAGCGGCCATTCGAGGGATATCGCCGTACCGCTTTTTTAGAATTTATTAAGCCACTCTCCTCAATAAAGTTTATAATATGTAATTTTATCTTGTTGCAAGAAAAACAACTTGATATTGTATCTTAGGCGGTGGCTGTAACTTCCCCCAATTTGATATAGTCGCCGCCGATACCTGTCGGCGACTATAGAAAATCGTAAACTAAAAACTCCGTCCGTCACCTTCATCTGTGACCAACACAACGTCCCTATTGAATAAATCTCGCATTTCATGCCCTTTGAGCGATCTTGCGCGTAAGGGGTCGTGATAGAGCGGCTTACTCATACCTTGTTTCAGACGCAATCTATCACGTTCAAATGTGACTTTCGGAGCCTTCATAAACTTAAGCCGGCCGCAAAATTTTTCGCCAACTTTTTCAATTTCGATAAAGCTTTGCCTAATCTCAACACCGTACCTTGATATGAGACTCTTTTCGCTCTTATATCGCCCTCTAAGCCGCCCTGATGCGGGTTTTAAAGGGATATCTTCAAATGTCGGGTCTTTTTGTTCATGAGGCCGTAAACGCCCAAGAGGGTCATTTAATGCTTCATCAAGATTGCGACCAATTGGAAGGTATCTGTCAACAATATACACATCCAATGTAACACGATATGAGCCGCTAGTTTTAGCTATGATCTTGGGTTCATAGTTATAGCACGTATCATATGTTGAAGGGGTGTTTTGCCTGATCTCTTTTAAAATTTCTATGGCTTTGCCGCTAATTTTTAGTGCATCATCATAAGTGTCACAAACATATGGTTGTTTACAAATATCTTTGTCACTTAAAAGTATCGTTTGAACGATAGCTGGCGCTTTCAGATAATATCGCGCTGATAAGCTATCACGGCAAAATGCAATAGGCTTACTGAAAACCTCAGTGATATTATCAGCCACAAGATACATGCTGTGATAATCTCATATTGAGGTTAATAAAAGGAAACGCAATCATAGGATGCTTTAATCTAAGAACGCCTCAAGGTCATTTGCCATGTCTGCGATCTTAGCTTCCGTTTCCTCGTCAATTTGCTCTGTCTTGAAATCCGGGGACGGTATCGAGATAGCGTTAAGCTTAGGAGCCTGTACGGGGTCATCACCGAGACGGGCTTTGAAAATCTTTTCTTGATAATATTTGATTTTATCCGCCTTGATTGGAAATTCCCCTTCGACAAGGACAATTTCTTTATCAGCCGGTAATCGAGACACTTCTTGCGGCATCATGAGTGGACGCGCCATGCTTGACTTGGAACGGGAGCTTCCCCCGGAGGATGAATAAGATTTACTCTTACTGTCGATCGTTTTCTGACCGAGACGGGTTGATATATAATTTGTGGTTTTTATGTCATTCGAGGCAAAGTAAACTTGATACGCGCTTGACTGCAAAACCTTTTCCCGGCCGGCGTCACCATAGCGTTGATCTAACTGTGTTAGACCTTGGATAATCAACATCATTCGCACCGCATATGAGCGCACGAAGGGCAGATTATCGACGATACTACTCATGGTGCCGAGGCTTTCAAATTCATCCAGCAAGAAAAGAACCTTATGTGGTTCCCCCACTCCGGGTTCGCTACGAAGTTGGGCTGAATAGATTTGCTCGATAAGCAGCTTAATGAGCGGCCGCAATGTCCGCATATCAGAAATGCCAACCGAGATATAAATTGTGGTGGCCTCTCGGCGCAAAGTCGTGATGTCGAAATCCGTTTCACTGGTTGCCGCGTCAACAAGCGGATTTTCCCATAAAGTTAGAGCGCCGACCAATCCCAACTTAACCGATTCTGCAATCTTTTTCTCTTGTTGTGAAAAATTCGCGAGTGCTCTTATTGAAGTTGGGTCTAATATATCCCGGTAATCACTGATAATGATTTTGCAAATTTGTGTGGTCTCTTGCTCCGTCTGCAAATGCCTAAGCATTTCCCCCAATGTCGCTTTCCTATCAGGAGCGTCAATAAGATACAGAGAGAGACCCACAAATAGCGCCCTACCCTGTTGAGCCCAAACGGCCTCACCCCTTTCCGGGTCAGGCAACAGGGTATTTGCCATGTTCTGAATGGCGGTCAGGCGTCTTTCCTTGGGTAAAGACTGGATTAGGTCAAAAGGATTATATCTATGCGAATAACCAGACAACGGCGAAAATACATAGATTTTCTGGCCTGATTTCTTACGAAATCCGCTGGTGATGTTCAGGTTTTCACCTTTAACATCGAGGACAATCGCTGAACCGTTCCATGATAAAAGATTAGGGATAACTATCCCTACACCTTTACCGGCCCCCGTAGGAGCCGTTACCAAAACGTGCGTTTGTCCATCATTCACAAGATAAGAGGATCCTTTTTTGCCTAGTACAATACCTTCATTAGCTCGGAGGCCGGCTTTTTTTATTTCCGCGTCGGTGGCGAAACGTGCGTCTCCGTAAGGTTCCTCACCTTTCTTTAAAAACAGTAGCAATGCTAAAAAACCGACAACAGCTATTCCAAGTATGCCGCCTATGGCTTTAATGCGATTGACTAAAGCCGGGCTACTGCGATCATCCGTTAGAAGCTCCCAAATTGTCCAAGGACGGACACTAGCAATCCCCTCGTTTGACATAGTATATAATATAGCACCCCATGACCACATAAATGCGATCACGACGAATATCCCTATGAGAATAAATTTACTGAGGGATTGCATGTTTAAATTTGATTGCGCTGATATATCGAAGCCCATCTTTCCGAGAAAGTTGGATAATCACATCCACAAGCGAGGAAACGTAAGTTTTAATATCCTCGCGGCTCATGCCAAGATTGGCTTGCAAGACCATTAGGGAAAGCTGGTCTATCGCTCCGGCCGGGGTATCAGCGTGAACTGTGGTTATGCTGCCCGGATGTCCCGATTGTGAGGCTCTAAGGAATGTGAACGCTTCCGACCCGCGTAATTCACCCATTATAAGCCTGTCCGGCCGTAACCGTAGACAGGCTTCTAATAATTGTTGAATAGTCACTCTTGCCTTGCCTTGGCTATCCTTAGCCGCAACAAGGTTCAGGTGGTTAGGTTGCTCTATTTCAACCTCTCGCGTGTCCTCAATAGTAATAAGCCGAGTATCGTCTGGTATCTCTGTCAAAAGCGCATTCAGGAATGTCGTTTTGCCCGTCGATGTCCCGCCAGAGATAACAATATTCTGGTGAGCTAAAACCGCTTTTTTCAAGAATTGTTTTATGTCGCCATTTTTATGTAATTCTTGAAGCTCTGCGATCTCCGGCGTTACATTGGACGTGATACTTGTCTGCACATGATTAAAAGCGTCTCGTTCTTCATAGTCATCAAGGGTCATTTTAAGCAGTGTTTTCTTTCGAATAGAAAAACAATGACCATTTGGTGAAGCTGGAGGCCGCACAATCTGTATTCTTTGACCACCGGGTAAACTACCGCTTAATAACGGGCTTTCCTCACTAATCGCTTGAGCATTATAGGCGGCAACTTGACGTGAGAAGTTTTCAAGAAACCCTTCGTCAATATCCGGGTGATGCTCGCAATAAAGCCCTTTTTCTTGGCATTCAATCCACAACTCACCGGCTTTGTTTAAAGCTATTTCGCTGATTGTTGGTGTGTCATGAAGCCAAGGTTTGAGGCGTTCAAGATAGGAACGTAAATAATATCCTACGTCCTCTTGTGCTGTCATTGCAGGGCTTCCATTGCGTTCTTAAAACTCAAATCTTTGGCAACAAAGATATTAATTTTCGCCCCTTGATTGACATGGATTGTCGGGGGAATATCAATTGAGTTTTCAAGTGCGATTTCCGCACTACGTTGGAAGCTGTCACCCCCATCTTGAACAACTTGAGCCGTATTTGGCGAGTCAGCGGCACTGTCCGCCGCGACAACAACACCTGTCCCAATGATTGAGAACAAGAATGACGACCCGAAACGCTCAAAGAAATGCGTATCAACAATGCCACCCAAACCAGCTCGTCCTAAAGTATCGGTGCCGGGGGAGCCAATATCAATTACAACACCGTCCGGGCGCTCGACTCGAGTCCACACGATGAATATCCTCGTTTGACCATTAGTCACCCCGGATTGATATTGACCAATCAATTTGGACGCACGAGGAATGAGTATATTATCGCCTGTACGAGAATATACATCTCGCGATGATGTTGCCCTGAGAAGTCCGCTTAAATCGCTCTGTATCGCCGTATCAAGCGTTCCTGCGATTGTTGTCCCCTGTGTAATCAAATATTCCTGGTTCTGTAGTAGCGAGGCCTCGGCGGTTTGAACCTCGCTCTCGCTGGCATCCCGTAAGAAACGGTTTTGGCTCGATTGGAACAATTCATTTGATTGGTCGAGTTCGCGCGATCTAATTTCATCCCGGAAACCATTTTCAATCTCTTCTCGCTCTCTTGCCCGTTCATCTTGTTCATCTTGTAACGCGTTCAAGGCATCAGCGTTTTGTTGTGCCAAACTATAAACGCTGCCTTGTGGCTCCGGCTCCGTCTCACGCCGAGTCTCTGTTGTATTAAAGACTAAGAGTGGTGCTTTTCTACTTTGTATTAAAGCTTCCTTACGTCTCTCGTCTGCAAGCCTTTTAGCATTTTCATCGGCTCTCGCTTCCAAGATGGCTGGATTTGGTCTCGCAGCCGGCGGCGGTGCCGCAGGACGTGATCGCACTTCCGGGATTTGGATTGGCTCGACTTGAGGGCGAGAATTAACCTGTGGCACGTCTCTCTCCTCAGCCGGGGCTTGAGCAAATTCCTTGACAACAACTTCGGCCTCTTTTTCGTCATCTCCCCCGGATGTCGCCGCCCAAAATAATGCGGCTGCACCTAAAACGATAATTACCCCAAGACTAGCATGTTGCATTAATTTGTTATTACCGCCCCTATTCAAGCTCGGAACGGTACGGTCTGCATTGATATTGTTTTCGTCGTTAGCCATTTAAACCCCCTTGAAAGACTGGATTACCGCCATTGAAAGCGCGATTGTAAATGCATGTGGCAAGGTCACCACGCCGGAACGTGAACTGCCTTCCAACGTGATCTATGACGATATAACCTTCACGGTTAAACGTGTTTAGGATTTCCTCATTACCATTTTTATCTACGGCAAAAATGGAAGGGATTTCCGTATTTTCATAAAATTTAACATAGGTGAATTCACCATCATCAAAGATAATGGAAGGTGCAAATTCCCCGTCACCCTTCATACTGTAATTTGTATTCGCATTATTTGCTCTAGGGTCTGGCTGTGCTTGACCCTGCGGCTTATCGAAAAGTTGAACGGATAGTGTTTCAGGGTTATCAATGATTGTTTCGTCTGAAGCTACGGCTGAAGCTACGGCTTCAGGTGACGCCGCTTCGCTGTATGAGACAATATTTGTCGCATCCGGGCCACCCGCCAACAATCCACCATATGCATATTCAGCAACCGACTCACTCGGATAAATAAATTGCAATTCAAATATTATATCCTTTGCGCGGGGTGTTTGTGGCGTATGTGCTGATAACTCAAAATGATAAAATCTTTTGTCTGTTATCACCGTCATATTGGTGTCGGCATTTTCCTCAACCGGCTTAATGAAAACCAAATTACGATCATTATTAGGGACAATTTGCCAAGAATTGGAAGCTCCAATACTTATGCTTTCAATCTTCTCGTCTGTGTCAAATTTAATGGTCGTACCATACCCATAATGACCGTGAAAAACATAAACATCGTCCGCCTGATAGGCGACGGTTTTTATACGCGAGTCATTTGTCCCGCTAATAGGTACTTTGGCCGCATAAGCCGGTGAGCAAAGGCAGAGTGCCGTGCCTACGGTAAGAAGTAATTTTTTCATAATCATTCCCCTTGGATTTTCTCTTGATCGACGCGGTAGCTTGTGACGACAAACCCAAGCGGGTTTATGAAAGCCGTATCTCTATCGCGGGGTGTGGACTGATAATCATACTCTAAAGTTACGGCCCAATGTTCCGTAGTCTTTCGAAGGTTGATTATTGTTTCTGTTGAAATTCGGACAAACGCGGTTTTATTCACCGGGTTATGGGATAATGTTTTTATATGTACGCGCCTGTCATCTTCAAGAACGAGCGTTTCAGCTCGTTCGTCAATGGTGCGTAAATATTGAGCGTAAACATTATCACTTGAAGTCAGACGAAGATAATTGACCCGCTCTTGAAAATCAGTGGGGTCCCAAATTTCGAAACCTTGGATAAAACCGGCAATATTCGCCTCGGTTAATGCTTCATTTTGTGTCAGCTCACCCGGCCCTACTTGCGTGATTTGCTCCATATATCCCGTATTCTTATCAACAATGATAAAGCTTGTTTCAACGGTCTTTAAGGGCGTGAGCATGACCACAGCTAAGACAGCAGCGGCCGCTATAAACATCATCAGAAAAGCGATGTTCCACGCCATCTTTTTTTCACGTAAAAGCTTATCGTGGATTTCTTGCCCCCATCCCTCACCTTCTAAAAAATAGTTTTCAGCGGCGACCTTAGAGCGTTTGACTATTTTATCTTTTTTCATTCGATTTGACATAGCTCTACTTATTTATTCTGCGGCTGTAGGAGGTTGCGAAGGTTTAGCTGCACTATTCCCGCCGCTTTGTGCTTTGCGATCACTTGGCTTAACGGCGCTCTTACCGCCAGTGTAATAATCCGCCGTTTGCGCGGCACTTATGGCACCGCTTTTTGTTGCAGCCCCGGCCGTTGATATGGCCCCGGCAGTAGCCGTTATCGCCTTATGTAAACGTGGGGTTCGTTTAGCTAGTTGTGGGCCAATAACATTTTGTCCAAATTGTTGAGCTTGGCTCGCGGCCGCGCCGCTTGTTCGGCCAATGGCACGGCCAATTCTCCGGCCGACAAGCCCTGTACGTGATTGTGACCCCCCACCGGCCCCGGCACCTTGACCGCTACGTGTGCGGTCAAGATCGCGAATGCTTTGCCCGGTACGATTGACGAGTCCTAAGTCACTTAAGCCAATACCGCCCACTATACCCGTTGAGAAACTTGGTATTTGTGTGAATATAATCGACGTGACCACAGCGATTAATGCCAGAGGCAATGCTTTCGTATATTTGAGGGCGCTCGTACCGGCCGCTAGATCATTCCCAAATGCGTTCAGTATCGACATGAGTAAGGCGATGATAGCATAAGCTAATATTGCCATCATTATGAATGTCAGTGATTGACGAAGCCACCCTTCAAATATTCCCTTCGTTAGTCCGAAAAGAGACGTAATTATCAAAAATGGCCCTAGAACTATCATTACAGAAAGGCCCACTTTGGAGATTAAAACGACAAAGAGAGCCGCAATGACCGGGACTTGCATAAGCAAGGATAGACCGGCTGCAATAATATCAGGTACGATACGGCCGGAACGGGCGATTTTATCCGTTATCCTACTTAGATTATCGTTATAAACCTGCATCACATCACCAATAGAATTGATGTTGCCGGTAATTGAACCGTCAGCGGTCGCGACAATATTTATAAGAACGCCGGCTATATTTTCAGGAATTGTCCAAAGGAAATCCCGTACAAACGTGGCATAAGGTAAGCTTTGGGTTGCTAGCGCATATATAAGTGCAAACTTCCCAAGTTTTTTCATGATCGTTGAGACATTGCCCTCGGCATAGCCGTATAAAATCATCCACGCGTAAACAACAAGGTAAACCCCAAAGACAGACGCAACGGTTGTCGCGATTTGACCTTGTGACGCCGCAATACCCGCATCTATAAATGCGTCTATATAATCATCCACTGTATCAACAATGAATGTGAAAAAGTTTTCTGCGGCAGCAGGAAGGCTTGCTTGTTTAATTAACATGGCTAGTTGCAATAATCCAATGGCCTTGCATCCGGGAGTGGTTGGACGCGTCTATCGTTATAATTGGTTTGTTTGGCTATGGGGCAGCTTTCACGCACAAGGGGTGATGTCCCTTCAAGCGTTTTAACTAGCTTATAGTCATAATCTGATGCATATTCCCAAAACCATTCAGATTTGAAGATGTTGCGGTCAACATCATATCCGTAAGTGCTGTATATATATTCGAGCTTTTCTAAGTGACTTGCACAATCCGCTTTAAGTTGGTCGGTAACAGGAACACCACCTTTATTTAGCCACATGTCAAAACAAGATTGAGCGGGTTGATAACGCTCTGTTCTTGATACTAGAAAAATCTCATGACGTGCCAAAGCTTCATGACCAAATTGCTTCGCTAAACCGTCAGCAAAACGATGTGCCGCGAGATCAATATTGTCCTTAGATATTTCAACAGGCTTTACCGCCCGTTTCGTATCAACAGAGACATTAATATTGCCCTCTTGTTCGGTCACTTCACCTTGACAAGCACATAAAAATAATAGGCTTAGTGAAGTGATTATTTTAACTACGTTCATGATCTTTCCACTGATTGAAAGCTAAATTTGTATTGAGAGGAATTTCAAAACCGCACGGATCGGGAGCGTTAGACGCAACCGGCCCACATGGGGCTTTTAAGTCCTTGTGCGATTTAATACCTAAATTCGCACAGCCCGATAAAATGAGACATGAAGCCCCTAATAAGAGTGTTTTCATATTCATGGTGCGACTGCCTCCTCCTCAGCAAAGAAATTCCCGTCAGCCTGATCATTCGCCAGCTCGCGAGCTAAGGCCACTTGTTGTAATTCAATATTGATCGCCATGAGCCGTATTAGCTCGTTCAGTAAAAGCCCATTTTCGGCCGCTATACGGGCCGATAAGTCGGAACTTGCTTTTGCGTTTGGTGAGGCCGCAATTTGATCTATGAAGGCCTCATAGACATCTATGCGTCTATCATCACCATCAAGCGTAACACGCGAAACACCAGCCCCAAGGCCGACTGCATCACGGCTCCGCTCATGTGCCATAATAAGCGGGTTTGTAACGCCCGGAACGTCACCTTCGACAAAGACAACCCCGCCTTCGATTAGACCATATTCGGAAATTGCCGCCCGGCCGGCATCTTGTATGGGGCCGCTACCATCAAGCGTTATAGATTTTAAAGCTTCGTTCCAATCAGGAGTACGACGAAGGTCTTTAAATGCCTGACTATTAGCAAGGTCTGACAAGTTATAGTCGCCTGTAAGCGCTTCAATATTCTGTTCTGCAAGGCGAATTTGGTCTAATGTGTTTTGCACTTGAGCCCGTAATTGCGCCAACTGTTGAACTTGATTTGCCAAATTTTGAATATGTTGTGTGAGGCTGGCACCATCTGTAACAGGAATTTGGGCTTGAGCCGACAATGGCAATAAGGTCATGCTGATAACAGCAACACCCGATAAAAGTCTTTTCATCATAACGATAGCCTTTCTTTGTGGAAGTGAGGAATCCAGTCGTCAGGATTATCGCCGTATTTTGCGCGAACCTTGTCAGCGATACGGATGGTTTGGGCATTACCTGATAAAATCGCAATTTCATCATCCATGCCCGACAGGTCGAGTTTAGCGACAGCGCTTGCCACGCCCTGTTTAATCAAGAAATGACGACTTCCCGGAGGCGATTTCTTGATAATTTGAAACTCACCTTCTGTAAGTTCAAACGCGTCTCGATACTCAGAAACTTTAGCCTTATGATTAGGAAGAAATATTTGAGTTGGACATTGTTGTATCAATGTGCTCGCTATAGGTGACTTAATAATGTCCTCAACTTCTTGCGTACCGAGGCCAACAACACCATTCATCTTACGAATGGTTTTAAGCCAGTCTCTAATCATATCTTCAAAATTCTTGTCGCTAAGAGCCTTCCAGCCCTCATCTATAAAGATGAGTGTTTTCGTTCCGTCCAATGCCTGTTGGATGCGATGAAACATGTAAATCAAGACCGGGGAACGAAGTTCCGGCTGGTCTAATATAGAGGTCAGGTCAAAACCGATGATGCGTTGATCGACAGGCAATAAATCTTTCTCACAATCAAAGAGCCAAGAGTTTTTACCTCGCGAGTGCCATTTTTTTAAACGTGCCGCGATGTCGTTATCTCTATCAGCGCCCTCGAATAATTCTACAAAATAACGAAGCCGGCGACCTTCCAAAGGCTGCTTATAACTTGCATCAATTGCACTCGTTATAAGTGTTTCCTCTTTCGGTGTGACTTCACGGCCTATCAGTGATTTTACAAACCGAGCTATGAAATCACGGTTTTCATCTGTGTCAGGAAGTTGAAAAGGATTGAAACCCGTTTCAATACCCGGATTAATCACCGCATAGGCTCCCCCGGCCGCTCTTATTGTTAATTCAGCCCCGCGATCTTTATCCATGAAAAAACATCGCGGATTAAATTTTTGCGCTTGATGAAAGAGAAAACCTAGAAGGACTGTTTTGCCGGAGCCGGACGGGCCGGTCATGGTGAAATTGCCAAGCGAACCCACATGAAAATTAAAATGAAATGGGGTGCCGCTCATAGTCTCGAATATTGTGACAGCATCACCCCAAACATTCCCTTTCGCCCTACCATAAGGATAATTATGGAGGCTCATTAATCCGGCCACATTTGCAGTCGTAAGACCAGCATCACGACCAATATATGAAAAATTGGCCGGGAGTTGCGCCCAATAAGCTGGCTCTAGGTTCATATCTTCACGAACCGCCTGAGCACCAACTTGAATGAATGCGTCAACTACATCCGTGACAGCATCATCTAAAAGATTAAAATCTCGCACGGTGACATTCACCGTTAGATGATGTTGACCCGTTGCAACACGGCCGACTTGAACACCCTCTTTGGCGTCAGCTAATTGTTGTTGTAAAGTAACACTGTCTTCCGCGACACGCAGCGCACGTTCCATATTTTCAAGCTTATCAATCGACTTTTGCCGGGTATTAAAAACAAAGCTTTGTGTAATAATAAGTTCATGCGGTAATTCCATAAGGTGATCAATGCACCCGGCCGCAGTCTCGGGTTGATACTCTTTGATCGAAACAATAGCCCCATATTTTTCATCTGCGGCTCGTGCGCCCCTGATATGAAAACTCTCTTTTCCAAAGAGAAGCCGTTTGTTTCCGATATACTTGCTTATTGACATGCGAGGCGGTGTTATGGGCGCCCTATCACCATTCACAAGCTCATAAATAAATTCTAACGGTTCTGATAAACCAAGAGGAGTATTACCATCATACCCCCCCAATAAGCGGGGGTTATAAAGCTGAACATTTTTCAAAAATGAAGCGACTTTATTGCGTAACTTGAGGATTTGGTCATCATCATTAGCCACTTCCTCTTTTTTCGCTTTCTTAGAGAAAAAGCCCGTCGATTTTTTTAGAAGGGAAGGCCGAACAATGATTGTCACATATAATGAATTTTCATAGACTTCTCGATCTTTAATCAAATCATTATATTTATCATTAAGCCTTTGGCTAAATTCAGTGTCATAATCAGCTTCGTGCACGACATTAGTTTTCCGTCTAATAATATGGGAATAAATGCCGGTTTCCCCGTCACCTATACCTCGGAAAACTAAGTCCCTTATGTGCTTAAGGCTATCTAATGTCTCATTATCACTCGTCTCAAATGGCCAGCCCTCAACGGCTATCACTTGCATTAAAGACCCGTCTTTTGTCTGTATTGTATGCTCGTCAACTAAACGTGTAAAAGGAATATGACGCTCTATATAAGCGTCCTTTGTACCTGCACTTCTGCCTAAGCGTTTTTGAGCCTGTTTCGTTGGCATTACCCCACCTTAACCGTTATATGAGTTACCACCCCATTTTGATCTGTTGGATGTCCACCCAACTTTGAGACGTTTACCCATGATGCTCACGCCAGATACATCTTTGGCGTAAACGAGGATTCCCACACCATGTAAAAGTGGGAATAATAAAGCTGAAAAGAATGACCCTGTTAATGCGAATAATATCATGGTTGTTAAACCATTTAGGAACATCCAATTTATGCCGACCCCCTTAATCATAGGGGGTCGCGTAAGTCCGATTAAAACTGAATCAGTTTCGTACTCCTCGGACATTAAACAAAGCTATCAAACCAAGTGATAATTGTCGGAGCACCCAAAATTAATATGATACCAAAACATATGCCACCAGCACGACGCATTGAAACCTTATCAGTGAAGGCAAGATAACCAACCGCAGCAAGCGCAATTGCACCGGCTGTACGTGCTAGACGACCTGTCATCACACCTAGAATTGAATCTGCAAGGCTATTAACGGGCGCAATTTCAGTCGCTGCTTGAGCAAAAGCATGAATGGATGGAAACATCGCGGCTATTGATAATAAAAAGGCAAATATTACTCTATTTTGTATTGTCATGAAAGTCACTCCCTTCAACTTATGATTAATGAAAACCCAATTTTTCATCAAAATACAATTTCAATAAGAATCATTTTTAAGTATTTGTAAAGACATTATGCAATCACAATGCCAAAAAGTTTTGAAATGATTTTTTTTAGTTCGGGATTAAGGGTAAAAGTGACACATACACTACAAGATAGATGTGGCCGTGCCTCATAGAACGACACGGCCTGTGAGTTTCCTCACCCAAGACGGCCATCGGCGCTCCCGCCTGTACCGTGATGAAACTATATCAAAATAACAATAAATTACAAGTGTTTCGTAATTCCGGGAGTAATTATTCAGCCATGAGACGAATATTCATCACAGTAATTCTCGCGACAGGTTTATGGCCTCTCATAAGCCATGCACAGGTAAACCCAAACACGAATATAATCCTTGAAGGCTATTTTGAAACCGTCGATGGTGACACCATCAAAATTAATAATATCAAAATTCGTATTAAGGGGATTGATGCGCCCGATCGACAAAAACACAAGCCAATGGCCCATTGGTTTGATCGGTCAAGCTCATATATGAAACTATTGCTTAAAAACCCTCTCAGATGCGTTTTGAATGGCAACAGGACATATGACAGGTTCGAGGCTTCCTGTTTTATTCTGCCTACTGGTGAGGATTTAGGCGCACTAATGGTCGTATCTGGCTATGCCGTAGAATGGCCCTCATTTAGTAAGGGTATATATACTCAATTCGAAAATTATGCCATGTTAAATAAGAATGGAATGTGGATTGAAATGCGCCAAAGTTGGCGTTGATTAGGGCGATTTTTGCTAAAGCAAAACCGTTCATTATTCGCAAGCTCACCAAGCCTCACTCGCAAGCGAGCGGGGTCTTGTCCCATACGGGTGACAATCACTATCGCAAAAATAGACGGAGATCTTCATACAAGATGAGGATCTCCGACATTCAATGTATTTCAGGGGAACTTATCCCCAAATAATGTGCAAGAGAAAAAATCGGTTCCCCCTAAAGGTTCCCCCCAATTTATTTCTCATTGACATCATTACCCCCAGCTCCGGCCAACCGTGGCCTTCGATGCGCACCCCTCTATGGCGATGCCATGAGTGGTTCACCTCAAAGACCCAAGTTGATTATTTAGAAAGGTAATCCAATGACTCACACAGATGCACAAACCAAGATGTTAAGCACTATTTTTAGCGGTTCAAAACCTTATCAGGCTAAGGATTATGCCGATAAATCCGTCTCTTTTTTATTATTTGATGGTACGATCAAAACATTTCGGCCGGGTGACTATGCCAGCTATTATCGCAATCTTTCATATCGTGAAGATGCTAGAGCCTATCGTGACCTTGAAAGCATGATTTCAAGACTCGAGAAGATAAAAACCGCAGCCCGGAAAATGTATAAAGCCGTTCCCGGTCAGGCCCAGGATATTAGAACGGCCGCTGATAAGTCTTTAAGGAAACATATTCAGTTTAGCCTTGAATATATGGCCGCTCACCAAAATATGGCAAGCGCCGGTATTGTTGGCCCGTCCAATTTCCCCGCAGATCGAGAGCGAAAGAAACAAGATAGAGCTTTCAAACGCTATGAGCGTTTAAATGAGCATGTTGAAAAGAGCGCCGCCCGGTTCAAAAAGATTGCCTATCCACATGGCAACCCCAAAGAAGCTATCCGTTCTAATCACCCGGAGGCGATATCACTCCTTAAAGACAAAATTGCCGTTTTGAAGGATAGACAACAACGCATGAAGTCAACCAATGCGGACGTTAGAAAAGCTTTACGCCAAGATGACCCACAGGCTCATATGTTAAAGCTTGGATATTCTGACGATGAAGCAAGAGCATATCTTAAGCCTAGTTACTCCGGCCGGGTGAAGCCCTACACGTTTGAGCTCTCTAATAATCTTCAAAATATCAAAAGACTAGAGAGCCGTTTAAAATCACTGGAATTAATTAATGATGCACCAAACCGGCAAGATCACTTTGTCTTGCCGAGTGGTGACCCTTTGAAGATTGTGCGGAATACTGAAATTATCCGCATCCAGCTATTTTTCAAAGGTAAGCCTGATTATGATACACGCTCACTTGTGAAACGATATGGGTTCCGTTGGTCGCCTAAAGCAGGTGCGTGGCAACGTCATCTTAATGCGCGAGGCTTTGATAATACAAAATCGCTATTGCAGCGATTAGGAGCTGAAAAGGCCTCTTAAAATAGTTGAAAGCCGCGCCTAATGTGGGACGCGGCTTTCTCTGCCCATAAGCAAATAAGGGGGAGCTTACCGGCAACATGCAAGCAGGGGGCTGCTTGCAATCTTATGTGTCTTTAATTTTGATGTGGAACCTTGGGCCTCCTATTTTCTCAAATAACTCTTTGAGCTTTTCTTCATGATAGGTGACATTAGTTTGAGCGTGGTCGCCAACAAAATGACGAGCCGTTTCTATGACCAATCTTTTGCGGTTCTCATTTGAAATGCGCGTGAACAACGTAAGCAGCATGTAAATGTCTGTCTTTTCGTCGTCACTAAATTCACGATGTGCCGGCAAAGGAAATTCAAACACTTCGCCTTCATGATTATTATAAATGCCTGCCATACACTTCCCCACAATCAGCCAGAAGTCGTCAGAATTAAGCCACACGGCTTAACGTGAGGCTTTTGGGTTTCCCTTGGACATGACCACACCATCTGGCCAGTAATGCTGGCTCACGTGTGGCTATAGAAGGCTGACGACCCTTTGCAGAACTCCTGCCCTTCTATATTACAAAAATTGGTATAGACGTGCAATCTTAAAAAATAATCAAACATGACGCGTTTTTTTCGCCTTGTTGATTTTGGGCGACTCATGTCACCACATCCGATCAAAGTTTAAATTAATAAACCAATCAGGTTAAAATTGCACTCGTTTACCATTTGTTAAGCAAGAGTCGCAACTTACTAAGGGTACAGATTGGGGATTCGGATATGCCATTATCGGCACAACAGTTAAAGACAAAGAGAGCCTATCGGCAAAATAAAGCCGATAAGGGCGAGCAACGCATTGTCTCTTATATCCCAAAAATGATTTACGACGAGATCGTCAAAACCCAAGAGGATTTGGGTTTACGCACTCGCGGACACGCAATTTCAGCGATAGTCGCTGAATGGATTGAAATTAAACAATTTAAGGACACCGGCCACGAGTAAAATTTGATCAAAAAAAAATCCCCTCTGACGAAAGGGATTTTTGTTATTCTGTAATAGAACGACTGTAGCAAGTCTCTAATTACAGAATCGCACCGACATTAGCAAGGAAAAAACACTGTTTTCAGTGAACAAATTTCTATTGCCTTCTCGCGGCCCTCATTATGGAGGACGCAATAATGGATATTGCCCAAATATCTAATAAAATCGCTCGACTGAAAGCCGAGCACCAAACCTTGACCGCACAGGATATTATGGACTTAGCGGCCGGGAGGTTAAGCGAGGATGATACAGATAAACGCTATCAAGATCGACTCGAGGAAATAGCGCTATATCAGCAGGGAGGTGAGGAATACCGCAAAGCGATTGATCTTGAAATTAAACGCGAGGCCAATAAATCCAAAATGATGCGCTGGAAACGGCTTCACGAGGGCGCATGGCATACTAAGCCCCATAAAAACGACCCTATAGACTATACGAAGGCAGACCGGGCGGCGCTCATAGCCTTCATGTACGCCTCTAAGGGGCGGCGTGTCTTTCAGGTCGCTTACAAGTGGGTTGCGGAAAAATGCGGGTGCAGTTTTTCAAGTGCGAAACGGCTTATCAAAAAGCTCGCAGCGGCCGGCCTCATAAAAATCAAGACGAATAAGATTTCTCGTAATCGGAACGAGTGGAACACCTATACAATTGAGTGCGCCGATTTGCTAAAATGGGCTAAACGTCATTTTTCTAGGGTGGGGGTCAAAAGTGAGCATGACTTAGGAACCTTAAAAGGTTCTTGTACTACAGAAAGCAAAAAATCGACTAAATCAAAACCCCCTGCCCCACTCAAAACCGAGCAAAATAAGTGTAGCTCAAAGGCTAGGCGCATAATGTATTCGGCCGAAAGTGAAGTTCTTGAATCTGAGACATTTATGCCTGTTGCTAAGGCGGCATTGGCTGAAATTGGCTACACGCAGGAAGATAATTGTTCTGAAACGGATGTTTTGCATGAAATTGAAGTATTGCGGGAACGATACCAACCGGGCTTTAAGCCCTATCTTTGGCAGAAATTCCAATCTCTACATGGTAAACGCCGCACAGCTCTCGCTTTTTTACAGACGCAAATTTTAGGCCGGGTACGAAAAAGAGCTGGTGATGACCGCCCTTGGAATGAACGCGAGCTGGTCAAAGATAAAAATGCTTATTTGTTTGGTATTTTGAGTAAAAACCGTGATTTAAGTCGGCCGGAGATCACGCTTTCCGGACTTTTATCGAACAATGAGGAATATATAAACCCCCCTGCCCTTACCCGGCTTTGGTCAGATCAAAACAAGTTTCGTAAAGGCTTGAAACGTAGCGATAGCAGCGACCGTACCGGGCTATAATTTACGACCATCCATTTGCGAGTAAGGCGGTATATCCCCGCCTTTCTCGCGTAATAGATGATAAAGATATTCGCGTCTATTCATGCCAGCTTTCTTGGCCTGTTTATCGAATATCTGAATGATGAATTTAGGCATATGGCCAAAACTAAATTGGCTCTTATCTCTAATCTTCGCCTTCAAATCAGACTCAAACGCACTTGGCTTATTTGAGCTGGCTTGTTGAGCAATCTTAACGGCTTCATCGACACTATTAGCTTTTTCAGAACTATCAGGGGTAATGCCAGTTAAATCTAGTGCGTTTAATTTAGCCATTATGCCGCCTTCCCTGTTTTGATGCTGATAATTTCTTCTTTTTCTAATTCATGAATAAAATTCACGGCCGCTTGATACGCGGCCCCGTCAGGAATACCGCCATTCCAAGTAATATTCACAAAGCCCGTCAGGTCTTTCGTATGGCCATTAAGCGTTTTAATGCCCAAGCCTTCTAATTGTTGCCGAGCGTGTTTAGTTGCGCTTGTCCCCTTATCTGTTTTCCATAATACGCATACGGACTGGACAGGCTTATTAAATGTTTCAATATGATTTTTCACGCCAATAGCGGCTCTCACATCATCTTCTGCACCATTGGTCGGAATTATACATGTATCAGCAACATTGATAACAAAAGTTGCCATACGGCTATCATAACCAGCCGTATCAATTAAAATAAGATCGTAATTCTCTTTTGATTTTTCAACAATCGGAATGACTTGTTCCTCATTTAGTAATTCTACATGGTCTATAAATTTCGACCCTGTTTTCTCCGCCCATCTTGCGGTTGAAAATTGCTTATCGGTATCAACAATAAGAATTTTGTATTTTTGCCGCGCTCGGAAACCAGCAATAATTTTTAATATGGTAGATTTACCAACCCCGCCCTTACTTTGAATAGTTGCAATTACATCTGTCATGGTCTTACCTATACATTATTCAGTTAACCGTTATCACATTAATGGTTAATGCGTCAATGGGATAATCATTATTATGTTAACAGTTAATGCATTAACTCAATAACCCAATAACCAGATAACAGTTATTCGGTAGTATGGCTTGTTTTACTCGTCAAATGCATATGATCTTCTAAAAAAGTAATTCGAACGATCTAAAATCCCCATATTTAGCCTGTCAGCCGCTTTTCAGGGGGTTCGTAGTTCCTTACCCGTATTTTCCGCAAAACCTCACAGAAACGGCTTAAATCGAGAGTTAACGCCTATTTTAATTGCTCTGCAATCACTAGCGAGGGCGCTAGGCTGTCCTACATGCCCTTTTTGCAGGCAAAAAGGCTTTATTTGATGGTGTGACCGGGCCAGCCCGGCACAGGACAAACGGCATGATCGCTTCCGCTTGCCGTTTTTCTAGCTTAGCGGGTAATAAATTGTATTTTGAGGTTATTTCAAGGGGTAAATAGTATAATAAACAATATAAAACAATGACTTAAGCCATTATTTTGCTTGACTAATTCAGTTTAAAGCTGTAATAAGATCATAGGCGCTAAAATGATTTGCGCTTTAATTCGAAAGCAAAGGAGACGTTATGTCCTCAACATTTATAAAAGTTTCAACAATCAGTAATGTTGGAAATGACCCTGAAATCCGCACTTTTCCGAATGGTAACCGTGTTGCTAATTTTAGCGTAGCGACATCGGAGTCATGGAGAGATCGCGAAACTGGTGAAAAGAAGGTGAAAACCGAATGGCACCGGGTAGCTGTTTTATCTAAGGGTTTAATCGGTATTGTTGAAAAGTACGTCAAGAAAGGTTCACGCCTTTATCTTGAAGGTACGCTTAAGACTCGGAAATGGGAAGATCGAGAGGGTGTAACGAAATATACCACAGAGATCGTTCTTAGTGGTTATAATGGTGTTATCCGTTTACTGGATTCAAAGCCACAAACTAAACCAGTAGGCCATGACGAGCGCGATCAAGACGCCGGAGAATACCCGGAAGAACTTGACGACGAAATTCCCATGTAAGGGTGTTTTTCATAACCAAGTTTCATTTAAACCGCTTCGGCGGTTTTTTTTTACAACAAAATGTTGTATATTATGTTTTTACATTGGAGGGAGTACGATGAGAAAACTACTTATAGCCGGAGCATTAGTTACAGGTGTTATGACACAGGCGCAGACAGCAGCGGCCGACGATTGGGGCTGTA
The DNA here is from genome assembly GCA_964479275.1 of uncultured Caulobacterales bacterium. Taxonomy (GTDB): domain Bacteria; phylum Pseudomonadota; class Alphaproteobacteria; order Caulobacterales; family Parvularculaceae; genus CALLPQ01. The sequence continues at coordinate 5,337 of CAYZLR010000037.1, read as the reverse complement.
CTGTCTTTCTTTGTGTGGCTGCACCTTTTGACCCTTTCTCAATACCCGACTGTGCAACGGCCCTATTACGCATTAGACCTTGGCGACTTCCCACATGTTCAGCCGCTAATGTTGAAGATTTTAAAACGGAAGAGGTTGAGCTTGTATGTCCGGCCGGATGGAATAGACGGACAACAACAATATTGGAAACACCAGAGCAGCGCCCGGATAGCCGGTTTGAAGAGTTTGACGAATTTTTTGGTCGCCGTACAACGGTATGTGCCGACCCAAGCAGTGACCGAACAGTGCCTCTAGGTGATTATGGTGAAGGATATCGTATTACCTACCGGGATGAGAACGGCCAACTTCAAAGCTATTCTTTTAATAGCGATCATAGATAGTCGTGATTTTTCGATTACTTTTAGCCGGGGCTATCGCATTAGGTTCTTGTGGACTTAGTGCGGCTACTGTTTTGACTTTCGACAAAGATGGGAAAGTCGTTGTTACGGAAGTACTCGATTATACAAGACGAGCGGAGCAGGAAGCACAGGCAACGCCTACGATTAAAAATCTCATTACCCAAATTTCAAACGAGTTTGAGAATGTAGACACATTCTTGCTTGATGCATTAGTAGCTCAGGAAAGCGCCTATGATGCAAATGCTGTATCTGTCAAAGGTGCACAGGGACTAACCCAACTTATGCCAGCAACTGCTAAACGGTTAGGGGTGGAGAATGTTTTTGACCCGGAGGAAAATTTGCGGGGGGGTGCAAATGAGCTTTCCCGGTTGCTTGATAAATATAAATCCAAGTCCTTAGCTCTTGCCGCATATAATGCGGGGGAGGGGGCCGTAGAAAAGTATAAGGGCATACCGCCATATGAAGAAACACAGGATTATGTTGTTCGTGTTTTAGAACGAATGATTGACAGACAAGAGATATTTTTGAAATCTCGTCCGGGCTCAGAGTAGAGATTTTACGCAGTCCCACAGCTTCCTTATCCAAGGAAAAATACTCATACGAAATTATAATGGACGCGCTTTGCGCGTTCTTTCCAAAGCGGTAATTCATTCAAGAGTGAAGAATTGCTTTTATTTATTTTTTTTGTTTGTATATAGATGGCAGGATAGGCATAATGTATTACATTAAGCCGTGATTGACAAATCAATCACCTGCAAAGTCCATATTTACGACAAACAAAAAAGAAAGATTATGACAGCCAGCCACGTCTTTACTGTCAGAATAACGCGAGAAGAAAAAGCCGCGCTCGATAAGTCTGCGCAGCATTACGGCATGAAGCGCTCGCAAATCGTCAGGCGATTTTTACGCGAGCTTGTGAGGGGCCGGCCGGATTACTTCGGCGAAGATCAAAATGAGCTTCGTAAGCTTAATCGCGGCCTTACCGCTATCGGCCGAAACCTGAATCAGATTGCTAAGTCCCTTAACTCCGGCAAGTCCGTTCAGCCGCAGGAACTTGGCGAGGAGCTTGACTTGACCCGTCAGGAGCTAGAGCAGGTGAGGGCTTTTATTCGCAACGAAGTACAAAGCGCCACACGCCGGACGGTCAAGGTTCTCAAGACCCCGGAGGCGTCTTAATGTCATATGACGAGGACGAAGACGAAGACTTCTTTCTGGTCTCTCATATTAGCCGAGCGTTACCGGGGCAGGGGGTTGCCCCTGTCAAATCGCTCACCGACCCGGCTCTTGTTGATTTTAGGAAGCGCGGCCGGAAGGCTCCACTTACCGTCCCACATGCGAAAAAACCGTCTGGCGGTTCATCCGGGGGAGAGGGCGGCGGTTCCGGCTTGAAGCGAAGCCGCACAGCTATCACAGCCAAATACGGTCAAGCCGTGGTGAAAGTGATTAGCTTCGGTCACGGCCGTTCGAGCGTTCGTCACCAAGCGGACTATATCAGCCGCAAGGGTGAGCTGGCCCTTGAAGATCAAGACGGAAACTTGATCGAGGGCCGGGAGGAGGTGAAGGACACGATTGACGAATGGAGCGATGACTTTAGCGAGTTCATAAACTCGCGTGATAGTCTTCACATGCAAATATCTGTCCCCAAGGGTTCAGACCGTGACGCGGCCCATGATGCGGTTCGCGACTTTGCAAAGGATGTTTTCAGTGAAAACCATGACTACGTGCTTGTCCGCCATGACGATACAGAGCACCCGCATAGTCATATCCTTGTGAAGACGAAGGGGCATAACGGCCGTAAGCTTAATCCCCGGAAGAAAGACCTTGCACAGTGGCGCGAGGTCTATGCACAGAGAGCCGAAGAACGCGGAATTTTACTCGATGCGAGTTCTCGAAAATCACGCGGTCAGGGCCGGAAGGGAAAAAAGACTGCGGCCGTGAAAGCGGAGGAGCGCGGCGAAGTTGCTCATGCCGTATCAGCCACAGCCAAGGAAGTCCGGGACAACCCTGATTCAACACATGAAGGCGATAAGCAAGCTAAAGCCCGATTTACCGAGGAGCGTAAAGAGTTTGCCGCTTTGGGTGTTGCTTTGAAAGATGCCACTAAACGCGATGGGGAGGCCGGAGAACGTGCGACAGCCCTTTTGAAGCGTGTTCATAGCCATACGGTCAACATGAGTGAACCTACGTCTATGCGTGAGGATATGAAGGAGATTGTAAAGCAAAATCCTGGTATATCCGAAAGTGAGCTGATCGAGGCGTTCAAAGCTAATGAGCTTGCAAGACAATCCGGGCAGATTAAGCCCAAAGGCGCAGATCGTACCGTTGATGGTTCAGCTTCACCGCATCGGGACTCGCCGGGTCCCTCGCGTTAAGCTGCTTCTTGCTCTAATTTGCTTAGTGGTATGTTGCGCTGCATGAACATTGTGACCACAAATATCATGAAGCAAGCCACATAAATTGTCATATTTGAGGCAATTGGAACGCTCGTTGCGATGTGTTTAAGGCTAAATACATCACCTGTCAGTGTAATATCTGGCACTAACCATAGGGTAAGCCGATATGCTATAAGGGCATATATTGCCGACATTGTGGCCTTCGCCACCAAATTCACCACAGGTACATAAAATAGAAGCCATAGCCCTAGTATGATCGTGACCATTGCTAGGGCTGTGCTGCTTGTTAAGGCTTCAAATTTTATATTTGAGATATACAGACCGACAAAGACAGCTTGTATAAATAGCAAGCGATGTGGATTTGTGGCCTGATTGATTAGTGAAAACGGTGCACCTATCAGCAACCCGGTTAATGGCATAGGGTCGCGACCATATCCATTGTTTTGCTGATAAAGAGGGGCGGCGGCGTTCTGGTCGCCAGTAATACGATTTATATGCTGCACAGTCATACTGTCATTTTAGCATATATTCGCTTCTTAAGCCATATTTGCGGGTAAAATAGTTATGACTGGATTTCCTAAAGGAGATCCACAGCGATTAACCCGCCTACCGGCCGCGTGATTGGCTTTGTGGTGGCTTGGTTATGCCTAAACCGCGTTGCTTATAGACTTCTCTACCGGCTTTTATTACTGAATTTACATTGTTCACTGGCGTGTCGATGTTTGGAACCTGTAAATTGAGTTTTGACACACCTTCTTGTCGTAATTTGTTCAACAGGGCAGGGGCCAGTTTCAAGGCATTTAAGCGTTTTTCTGCCCTCGTAATCTTCTCGGATTCTCCCGTCTGCTTTGCCTCTCTTAAGTCTTTTTGAAAGACTTTTTGTGCGGGTTCCGAATTGGCTTTAAGCAGCGTTTCAGCTTCTTTCAGCGATACGGTTTTGTATTTTACAGGTGGAGGGGACTTATATTGACCGTCAATGCGCTCAACATTAGCTTTCTTACTGTTTTGATACTTGATTGATACGTTTGAGTTCAATTTGTAATCCTTTCCTATGACATCTTTGAAGTGAGCGACATATTTTTCATTATCTGTTGTTTGTAAGTAGTGTTGAGCGCTCTCGCCCACTAACTTACCTTCATATGTTGCGCCTCTTTTTGGGATTTCGGCTTGCACTTTGTCATTGCCGGCTAACTTTTTCGCCATATCGTCGATGACTTGATATGAGGCCGCGGCTGGATTCAGCCGCGCTTGCGAAAAACGCTCTAAATCCTTGGCATATAGTTCGCGTTGCCACTTTGGAAGGTCATTGCCCACAGCGATAACCTTGCCTTTTTCAAATTGTATGCCGAGGCGAGGCGGCTTACCGAAATTTGAGTTGTCATAGACGAAGGCATGGTCTGAAATCCTTGCCGCTTCTGAGATAAGAGCCTCACCCCGTTCACGTCTTTCTCGGATTTTGTTTTCAGGCACATTATGACCGCCTTTTTTGACGCGTAGGGCAACACGATCAACATTCAAGTTAGCACTTCTTACCCCTACGTGGTAAAGAGCCACTTGAAAGCCGGCTTTTTGGGCTTGTTCAATTTCTTTTAACTTACTTTCGTGTGAAAAGACGGTTTCACGAACAAAGCTTGTTTTGTTTTTGAAATGATCTTGTATCCGAGCGGCCGCTATTTGTGCGGCTTCACGGGATGCTTTCATATCGGGGTTTTTCAGCTCGTTTTTTTGGATAACGTCAGCGTTGATAAAGGGTGCTTTTACAACGGGCTTTATTTTATCTGCGTACAATGTAGATTTGCCGGAGCCATTAGCCCCGGCCAGTACATACATAGTGGGTTTATTTTTGGGCTTTGATGCCTGCGGTTTGGTTGTTTCAACCATCTATGATGTTTCTGTGTAACCAACTGCTTCGGCTTCTGCGGCAAGCCCGGCATAAAAATCTTCGCTTTCTTTGGTAATTTCACCCATTGAGGAGAAAAATTCCTCGTGAAATACGGCCGCTTCTTCCGGCGTTAAATCATCGAGTGCGATTTCGGCTTTTAAAGCACGTTCCACGCGCTCCATGTCGAAATCAGGGGATTGCTCGACTACACGGCCGATATTGAGCCAGTGAGCAATTTGACCGCTTACAGAGCGTTGATAAAGCCTTGAGGCTTCTTGAACCAGATTGTAAGCCTTTTCATCTATGCGAATGGTTTTATGTGCCATAATAGACCTGCCTTTCTTTGTGTCAAAATGTCACAAATGCGTGTGCATGTCAAGATGTTTGCCTTTCCGTACTTTTTTTCCCTCGATATGAGACAGGGCAGAATTACTGTCTATTATCGTGTGAGCTATCTTTAACCAGCCGTTCCACATGGGCGTGATGGCGTCAATTTTTGCTATTCCTTTGATGCAGAGATTTCACACAAGATAGCGCAGCTCCCCGGTTATTCGAAATTGAAAATTCCTACACTTCGTTACGGCCTAAAGGTCAACATATCCGTGTTTCATCGCAAATCTTTACTCAATCAACTGCAAAGGAAATATCATGAAACGCACAATCA
>CAYZLR010000036.1:0-31775 GCA_964479275.1 uncultured Caulobacterales bacterium | reverse complement strand
CAGTGAATCACGATTTGCCCTAAATCTGGAGACTTTTTCAGCAGCCTGTTAGAGCAATTTTAAATTGATGTGAGACATAAAATTTCTGTGCCGCTTTATTTTTTTGCACTTTTTGCTGGGTAGGAAAATGCTCGAGGCCCGCACAAGAGACCAATATGGTGCTGAGCCCAAACCCTAACACCAAGAATAATCCAAAAAAAGGCATAGCTCTCCCATTGGTTACTTGAACCATTTTCATCTCCTATAGTTGATTGATAAATACGATGAACTCAGATCAAACTTTGCATCAGCCTGATGATGCGCCGAGTTGACCACGCTGCAATTGTCGCCAAAGGCTCCACGAATAAAAAGCGGCAATCAGTTTCATGGTGATTAACACGATTATGAACCCTGTAGACACAAATTTAACTGGGAAAAAAAATAGCATACCCATCGCACTCAGCGTCACGATGAAAAGACCTCGCCCGCAAAATCTCTGGGTTTTTTCCCAAATGACGTCATCTTTTAACGCCCACGGTGTTCGAAATCCATTCCCGCTTGTGCGCCGCGTTGTCGTTATGTAATTTCCCATGATGAGAAAGTACATCAATCCAAGCGCAAAAACCATTTTGATAGCCTCTCCTCTCGCCACCAAACTTATTTCTACCGCTAAAAATGCTAATTGAACGGCCAAAAAGAAAACCAGACCAAACAATAAACACACCCATGTCGTTGCACTATGTTTGGCCTCTGGATCATTTTGTAAATGCAATCGTATCGGTTTTCGCAAAGCCAGATTTGTGATAATAAAAAAAACTATCCCCAACCCGGGTAGAAACAAATACCATTGCCACATATTGCCCCCAAGGTTTTCAGCAATAAATTGATCTGCATACAGATGCGCGTCAAGAGAGGAATGATAAATTGCAATCCAGACAGTCGCCACACTGATAAAAAAACATAAAGTAAAAATTTTTCTCACGTTTTGCTCTCTCCCGCTTGCTGTATCTGAAGAATATCCTGCTTTTGTGATACAGGATTATCCCCCAGCACCCCCATAATCATCGCTAACGCTTCTTCAGCCACCGTGAGATTGACATGATAGGTGATGACAACTCCATCACGTTGAGCATAAATTAACCCGGCCTCCTTCAAGGCAGCAAAATGGTTTGACATGGTCGGCTTGGAGACATCATAATTTTCAGCCAGATCCCCCGCACTCATGGCTCCATTTTTCAATCGCGCAAGAACATCACGGCGAATCGGATGAGACAGTGCTTTGAATATTTGATTTGTTTTCATGATCCTTTATTTAGCCAAGTAACTAATTAAAGTCAAGTCTAATTAGCCATATGGCTAATAATTAAGTTGCACCGGGTCGAACAGCAGGAAAAAATTTGAGACAGGTGAGGAAAAAATGGTACCGCCTCTTGGTCTCGAACCAAGGACCTCCGGTTCCACAAACCGGCGCTCTAACCAACTGAGCTAAGGCGGCACAAAGCATATGAATGTGCGTTTGTTTATTTTTTAAGGATATACAAGCCTTATCGAGTTTTGCAAGAGATGAGAACAAGAAACAGCCTAGATATTTTTATCCTCGGCATCTAAAGCATTTCCAGATCAAGTGCTCCCTTCAACCAGCTACGGGTGAGGCCGGTTGATCGTCCGGAGATGCGAAAAATGAAAAGACTTAAAGCGCCTTCCCTTCAAATTGAATCGGCAAGGTGCTTTGAAAACACCCTCTTGATTCCATTTGATGCAGAGGCACTTAGAAAAAAAGACCCCAGAATATCCGGGGCCTTTATTATTTGGAAGTTTTTCAAAACGCTGATTTTAAGCGCCAGCTCTAATCAGTTCAATTTCTTCTCGCAGCTTACGGATACGTGTGGCATCTGCAGGGTGGGTTGAGAGAAACTCGGGTGGCGCCCCCGCTCCTTTACTCTCCGACATGCGTTGCCAAAACTTAACCGCTTCATCAGGATTATACCCGGCTTTAACCATATAGCGTAAGCCCTCTTTATCGGCTTCAGACTCGTGTGAGCGTGAAAAGGGCAATGCATTCCCCACTTGTGCACCAAGGCCAAGGGCTTGCATCCACATGCCAGCATTAGAAACGTTACCAGCCCCTAACGCAATTTGCGCTGCTGAAAGCCCTGTTTGGGTTTGTATCGCGCGTCCTGCACGTTTGGCTGAGTGATTAAAGGTCACATGGGCAACCTCATGTCCCATGACTGCAGCAATCTGGTCATCATTCGCCATCAAATCCAAAATACCGGTGTAAAATCCAATTTTACCCCCCGGCAGGGCAAAAGCATTGAGTTGCTCGCTATCAAAAACCACCACTTCCCATTCGGCAGGGTCTCCACCGGCCGCGCGAATGATGCGCGGGGCGACACGGTTCATTCGGCTTAAATAAGAGGGGTCATTACTCACGCGCTCTTGTTTTTTAATCCCATCCCAAGCGGATAAAGACGCCGCCCGCAATTGCTCAGGTGGCGGGGCAAAAGCCGAGTCCAGGGATGCGCATCCACTAAGGCCTAAAACAACGCCTCCAAACAAAGGTAACATTACCCTTTTTAAGTGATTATTTTTAAAGTTTTTTTTCGGATTTTTCATATGTTGTCCCTCTAAAGTTTCACTCACAAAATTCCCAACCTTTGTTAAGGATAATATTAGTGTATAAATCATGCGATTACAAATACCCTAACCAGCTTGCAAAACATACTGGGGATGGGCACGATAGCAAAATTCATGAATGCATAATCGGGCAGGCTTTAGTGAGTTTTTGCTTGTAGTTCCAAACAGTTATGGGCCATAAAGTTTGATTGTATATCCTAGCAACCAACCCCATTTCGCCTGACGTTTGCAAGAGCAAGAACATTCAATTAGACGTTTGAGACCATATTTATCATTAATTGCGGCAGTTAAGAGCTTTAACAGAGAAAAATGAGCAAAAAACAGATATTCATCATCCTTTCTGCTCCAGGAAATGGCGGGGACCGGCTTGCGGCCTCCCTTGCTGCTTATGCACATTCAAATGATGCCAATATTGACCTCATTGATGACGAAATTCTCCCCCCGACCTCACTGTTTAATGGAGTAATTGACGATCTCCTGATGACCTTCAAAATCGATCCATTATCTCAAGCTATGGTCGATTCGGAGGATTTAACGGGAAGTGCAACACGTTTACACCGTTTAGAAATGCGCAAATTAGCTTTTGGCGCGAAACGGGGGCGCTTTCCGATTATTTTCCATCATCCGGGTGCCCCCGCACTTATCCCTTTCTTTCGCGAAGCCTTTGAAGAAACAGATATTCATTTAAAATTCATCCTCGTCAGTACCAATGCCCTGCAGGTTTGTGACGCTCTTGCTGAGAAGCTCCCAACGCAAGACGGCGCGGATAACAGTTCGCAATCCATGTTGGTATGGGCACGAAGCATTTTACCGGCGCTTAATTTGTGGCAAAATGAAGTCTTAGAAAAAAAGCATTTAAGCCAAAAATCGAAAAAAGCATTAAGCTTATATCACGTTCATTATCCACAATTCCTGGCACGCCCCAGAAAAACACTTAGCGCCCTTTATGAGGCTTTATCCTTAAAAACCACACGCGGCAGTGAGACTCGAATCGATGATATCGCCGGTGCAATCTCACGCCTCGATCAAAGTGATCGCGCCTACACCAATACTGATGTTGAACGCCATAACGTATTCCCCGCTTTTATTCGTGACTTAAATGCGGCCCTTGAAACCCTACCTCATTGCGAAAAACTGGATCACGACAAAACAAATTCACAAATTGAACCCCTTGTCGCTGGCTATGATGATTTTCTGTTCTATGCGGCAAATGCCCGCTCCATATCGCAGCAATCCAGTACATTACAATCCCAAACTGAACGTGCCAACTCTATGCTGGCGAATGTTCAGGAAAACAATCAATCATTAGAACAAAAAGTAGAAGCGCTCACTCGGCAAAATCAGGAGCTTGATGGCACACGAGACACGCTCAATACCCAAATCAAAGAACTGCAGCACGATCTGGAAAGTGCGCGAAACAGCAACAATGAACAAATTGGTTTGCTTAGTGAGGAAAATCAAAAATTCAGACTAACACTTGAAGACAACGAGATCGCGCTAGGACAAATGCAAACCTTGATGGAGAAAAACCGGCAAGCATTTGAAGAACAAAAGCATGCTCTCGAAATTGAAAATATTCGCCTCACTGAACAAAAAAAAGCCGCCGAGGCACTTGTCGCTGAGATACGCAAAGACCGCACGCATGAACGCCAACGTTACAACATTGAGCGGGCAACCTTCATCAAACAACAAAAATCACAAGAAGAGACCATTGCGAGCCTGCGAGAAGGGCAAGCCAATCACATTACACCTGATGAAATTTCGTTGAGTGTACTGGAACAAAACGCTGATCATAAAAAAATTGTTGCCCGCGCTATTGCACATGCCCGCGAAGAAATGCGATCGCAATTACAGACCGAAATTGAACAAGCCAAGCGTAAACATGACGATCGCGCCAGAGAGGCCGAGCAACAAATTCTCGATCAAGACGCTAGAATTGCCGAACTCAAGATGGAAGCAGATAAGGCAAACCATGAAGTTGCCGCGATCAAAACATCAACCTCCTGGAAAATCAGCGCGCCGGTGAGAGGCGTTAAAACAGCGATTCGTCACCCGCGCACTGCGGCTAAATCCACCCTTAAAGGATCTGCGAGACTAGTGCGCACCGCGCTCTCCCCCTTTCGCGCGCGTACCGGATCGCCCAAACCTCAAACTATACCAAATCGAATGAAAGATGGAGACTTAGGTCAGGAAGATGATCACGTTGGGGATGTGGCAAATACAAACAAAAGAGATCATCACCATACTGATGGGCTTGAAGGTTACTTACCTTTGACAACCACTTCAGAGCCCACGCAAAAAGAAGCGAGAGCCATAGCATTTTATCTCCCTCAATTCCATACAATACCAGAAAATGATGAGTGGTGGGGTAGAGGCTTTACAGAATGGAAAAATGTTGAACCTGCGAAACCGCAGTTTGAGGGACACTATCAACCCCATCGCCCCAGCGAAACCAATGATAATGGCTTGGGCATGTATGACCTTATCAAAGATGGTGATATTTTGCACCGTCAAACCGATTTAGCCCGTCGTCATGGTTTATCAGGGTTTGCATTCTATTTTTATTGGTTTGCGGGCAAACGCCTACTCGAAGCACCATTATTGCGTTATCTCGAAGACAAGACCATTGATTTTCCTTTCTGCCTATGCTGGGCCAATGAAAACTGGTCCCGTCGATGGGATGGCAGGGACAATGAAATTTTGATATCACAAAATCATTCCCCTGAAGATGATATCGCATTTATTGAACATTTATCTCAGTATTTAAAAGATGATCGCTATATTCGCGTTGACGGAAAACCTCTAATCCTCGTCTATCGCCCCGGCATCTTACCCTCTGCCAGAGCCACCGCAGAGCGTTGGCGCAACTGGTGCCGTGATCATGGCATTGGCGATATTTATCTGGCCTACACCCAAGGCTTTGAAAAAGTCCCCCCCAATATTTTTGGTTTTGATGCCGCAATTGAGTTCCCCCCCAATAATCATGATTTAGTTGGTACACCGGGGCTTTTAGGGAAAAAGGCAAATAATTTCAAAGGCAAAGTCTTTGATTGGAGAGATCTGGTTAAGCGCAGTCAAAATTATCCGCAATCAGAGTATAAAATGTTTCGAGGCGTTACTCCATCATGGGATAACACTCCCCGACGCGGCGATCAAAGTACTGTTCTTTTAAATTCAAATCCGCCTGACTACTATCGCTGGTTAAAAAATGCGATTACCGATACCCGCAACCGCCTTCATAACCCTGACGAACATTTCGTGTTCATCAATGCATGGAATGAATGGGCCGAGGGAGCGCATCTTGAACCCGACCAAAAATACGGCTTTGCCTGGCTTGAAGCGACCCGCAGAGCCATAGCGCCGATGTACAATACCGAAATTTCGAATCAAAGCTCTCACCAGCGGCCCCCGATAAACGCTGCACACAAAGCTTCATCAGACCATTATGATCTTACTGAAACAATCAGTGGATCTAAAAAAAAAATAATCATCGTTACCCATGATTTGCTCCGCCATGGGGCTCAATTTCTCTCCCTTAATTTTGCAAAAACCCTGACCGAGCGATACGATCGGCAAGTCCACATCATTGCGTGTGACGATGGCCCATTGCGAAAACAATTTGAGCAATATGGTCCTGTCACGATACTTAAACAAGATTTTGATCAATCAGCTCTTCAAGAGACCTTACAAAATCTCTACAGAGAGGGATTCCACCAAGCCTTCATCAATTCTGCAGCTTCGGGCTGGCTTGCGCCGTACTTTTCTAAAAACAATATTTCTTTCATTGGCCTCGTCCATGAAATGAAATCCATCATTGAGTCGATGGGCTTAGAGAAGAATTTGCAAAATTTTCATGATCATGCCCGGCGCGTCATTTTCCCCGCCACATGTGTGCGCGATCAGGCCGCACAATTTTTATCCAAAAAGCAATGGCACAATGCCCGTATTTGCCCCCAAGGGGTTTATAAACTCGATCCATTTATCCACGAAGATGAAAGGGAGCTTGCCCGCAAAAAAATCATTGAACGTCATGACATACCTGCCAATGCTCAGATAATTTTAGGCGTTGGATTTGCCGATCACCGTAAAGGTATTGATATATTTGTAAAATGGGCAACAAGTGACGCGTTAAAACATGAAGATGCGCATTTCATCTGGGTTGGAGAAATCGCGAAAGACATGAGCGATAAAGTTGAGGCAATTTTATCTAACGCAGGCCCTTTAAAGAGCCGCGTTCATTTGCCGGGGTTTACCACGCAAACCAAAGACTATTATCTCGCAGCGGATTTTTATGCTCTCACCTCTCGCGAAGACCCCTTTCCCTCTACGGCACTTGAAGCTTTAAATGCGCAAACTCCGGTGATCATGATCAAAGGAACTGGCGGCATTGAAGATTTGACCGAAAAAGAATGCGTTATGACGGTAAAAAGTTCAAACGCTCAAGATTTTGCCGCGGTCCTTTTGCCCTTGCTAGCAAATTTTGAAGAAAAAGAAAGGTTAAGTGAATTAGGCGTAAAATTAATTCGCGAGCAGTTTGGTTTTTATAGCTATGTCGGAGATCTTCTTGACGAATTAAACGAATCGTCTAACGGCGTATCCTGTATTATACCCAATTACAATTATGAACGCCATCTTCGTAAGCGGATCACCTCAATCATCGAGCAAAAGCTATCCCCGCGCGAAATCCTTTTTCTTGATGATGCCTCGAGTGATAACAGTGTTGCCTTGGCGACAAAAATACTCGCTGATTGCGGAATTCGCCATCGCATTATTGTTAATACCGAGAATTCTGGCAATGTTTTTGCTCAATGGCAAAAAGGTGTCGTACTCGCAACGCAGCCTATCATTTGGATCGCAGAAGCTGACGATTGGGCAGATAACCGGTTTTTACTGACCCTAAGCCCGGAATTCGACGATCAAAATCTAGTTTTAGCATTTTCTGAGTCTCGTCAAATCAATGAAAAAGGGGACATTATTGCGCCAGATTATCGAGATTACGTAAGGGATATTTCATCCGAAAAATGGACACGCGATTTCAAAGGATCAGGTTACGCGGAAATTGCTGAAGGATTAGCGGTAAAAAACACAATCCCCAACGCCTCTGCCGCTCTTTTTCGGGCATCCCAGCTTCAAGATTTTCTCGATACAGACATCGAATTTGCCCAGCGCTTTCGTACCGCTGGTGACTGGTATGTCTATGTCAATCTATTACGATCGGGCGCGTTGCATTTTACAGCCAAACCCCTCAACTATCATCGCCGCCACGATAACAGCGTGACAATTCGCCAATTTAATATTGATGATTTAACTGAAATTGCCAATATGCAAAATTACATCGCCCAAGAGTTCAATTTGGGTGCAAAAGAGCGCAAGGCGGCGCAAGATTATTTAAAATATCTTATCCAGCATTTTAACCTGCAAGAGCAATATAACATCGATGAATTAGAGAAAATTGTCACGAATAGAGACTTAAATTGACCTGTGGGCAGCTTGCTTTCATGAAAATCACCCTAGCTCAGAACCCTCCCAAATTTGCCCCTTGTAGATATCCTGAATACCAGTAAAACCATGAATGAATATGTGAGTTTCCTGCTAATCAATGTGGAAAACCTTGCTCAATTTTGATATGCCTGTGCGGGTATAATTTGCACACCGAGGATGAACTCAAGACTATGCTTCGACGGACCCCGCCAGCGCTGGAAAGCCTTCCCTTTTTTCATGAAGCCAAGCTCTTGCTTGATCGTGATTATTACCTCGGCGCCAACCCTGATGTTGCTGAAGCGGGATTAGATCCACTCCATCACTTTTTATCTAGCGGATTGCAAGAAGGGAGATCACCCTCAAGGATTTTTTCAAAGGAATTTTACGAACAAGAAAATGCTGACGTGATGGCCTCACAAGCATCAGCAATTTTACATTTTCTCGAAACAGGCGGCATTGAGGGTAGAAGCCCTCACCCCTTGTTTAATGCCCAATATTACCTGACAAAAAATCCTGATATCGCAGAAGCGGGGTTAAACCCTTTACTTCATTATCTTGAAGCCGGTTATCAAGAAGGGCGTAACCCCCACCCTTTATTTGATAGTCAGTATTATCTCAACACCAATCCTGACATCGCGCAACAAGACTTAAATCCTTTTGTTCATTTTTTAAGTGCCCCAAGTCATGAAAAGCGCAATCCCAACCCGATATTTGATATTCACTTTTATGGTAAGAACCACCCCGATGTTCATCAAACAGGCGAAAGCCTTCTGTTACATTACATAGATTTTGGTGATCGTGCAGGCGCAAAACCTCACCCCTTGTTCGACCCAAATTACTACACAGCGCAAATAAACAGCGAACAGGGAGACCATTTTAATGCGCTTATCCATTATTTTATGGCCGGTCCATTAAGCGATGCTAAGGCGCACCCTTTAGTAGATCAGAAATATTACCGTGAGCGTGTTCCAGAAATTATAAATCATGATCAAACGCCGCTGGCTCATTACCTCACCATTGGCGCAGCCAACGGGCAAGATCCTTGCGCTATATTTCAGACATGGTGGTATGCCGATCAATATTTATCCGGAGATGCTCAAACAATTAATCCATTAGCCCACTTTGTGAGCCTAGAAAACCACATCAAGAACAATCCAAATCCATATTTTTTATCAAACTGGTATTTGAAAAATTTTATGGATGATACCACCACCCGAGAACAATTACCTTTAATGCACTATATTCAAGCTTGCGAAGACATACGGCTAGAAATCATCAATGGGAACCCTATCTCAAACGCACCAAATCCAAATCCCTGGTTAGATACGGCTTGGTACTTCATAGAGCACCAGGATATTCTTTATACAGAAAGCAATCCTTTAAGCCATTACATTGAAGCCGGCGCAAGAGAAAACCGTAAACCTAGCCCTTACTTTGACGCTCAGTGGTATATCGGAAAAAACGACACCTACGGCTTGAACGCACTTGAACATTTTCTAAGTTATGGCGCCATAGAAGGCTTAGCCCCAAATGAGATTTGGCAAAAAGCGCGAGAACAGGGATTTGAAGGCGTTGAGGTCAATGTTTCAACTGATCAAAATGGTGAGACACAGCTAGACCCACGACAATATAAAATCTTATCTGACTCCGACTTTTTTGATGAAGCATGGTATCGTGCAAAATACCTTAGTCCCCAAAACATTAATATGGACCCTATTGAGCATTATCTTATTTTTGGAACACATATTGGGTATGACCCAGGGCCTAACTTTAGCACAAACGGGTATCGCACGGTTAATCACGACTTGCGCAGTGCCCAAATTAACCCACTGCTACATTATATCCAACACGGACGTTTCGAGGGACGGCAGTCTGCGCAGGAACAACGAGATAATCAGGTTAAAAACTTTAGATTTAGCCAAGCTGAATATGGCCCCATCACCGATATTCTTGAATATGACAGTGATGCCCTCCCGCCCTCACATCTATCCGAAAGTCTTTGCCTCCATTTGCATTTTTTTCATACGGACATGGCGGAGGAATTTTGCGATCTAATTAACCATCTCACTATTCCGTTTACTTTACTTGTCTCCATTCAACCTGACGAAGATGAAACTGAATGGGAACAATATTTTAATGACCATATTCATTACGCATCATCAATCATTGTAAAGGCTTGTGTTAATCAAGGGCGAGATGTTCAACCTTGGCTCGTTGCCTTTAAACAAGACATTCAAGCCCATGATATTTTCATTCATCTGCACACAAAAAAATCGGGATATAATAAATTTCAACAATCATGGCGTCGATACCTTACGCATACGGTTTTTGGGACACGCACGATCGTCAATCAAATATTGAACCTATTTGCAGATCACCAAGATACAGGCCTCGTTGCACCAGCCTATTTTTATATTTTACGCAACCAGCCTAATTACGGAAAAAATTACGATCAATATGAACGACTTTACATGGCCTTATTTGGTGATGTACCGAGTGAGACGTGTCCGGACTACCCGGCGGGTTCATTTTTCTGGGCGCGCACCAAAATGCTGGAGCCACTATTTGATCTTGATTTACAAATTGAAGATTTTGATGAAGAAGACGGCCAGGTTGATGGAACAATCGCCCATGCCTTAGAGCGAATTCTCGGTGCCTTACCAGCCTATACAGATTATCAACTTCGATGCATTGCAATCGATGTGCCGTTCGATCTCGTCCACTATATTCACCCGGCCCGGGTAGAAACCCTTAATCCGGATCTGTTGCTGCCCCCAGCTTTTTTGATTGAGGCTGATGATCGCCCAACCTATCCAGCCATAAAAAAGAAGAAAATTGCCGTCTATTCAGCCATCACCGGCGGATATGAGAGTTTTATCAAACCTTTGATTATTGATCCCAACATAGATTATTTTCTTTTTACCGACACGCCAGAAAAATTCGACCCTGATTGGGCGACCGTCATCGAGATGCCTTATATTGCGCATACACCGGTGCGTACAGCACGATACGCAAAAACCCACCCGCATTTTTGGTTTCCAGATTATGACTATGCCATTTGGATGGATGCTAATGTTTTACCGACTACTTCGCTATATCAATTTATTGATAAAATAGAAGGTACAGAACACCACGCCGCATTTATCTCCCATCCACTAAGATTTAATTGCTTGGAAGAAGGACATGAATTAATCAAATTCAAAATCGATGACCAAAAAATCATTGAGGAACAGCTTGCCCGTTACGGAAAAATGCCAGAAGTCTTTCAACAAGAACTCATTGAAACCAATTTTTTTGTTTGCCGCCCTAAACTTGAGGTAACACGAAAGTTCATGACGCATTGGTGGTCAGAATTAAACAATTACTCTCATCGCGACCAATTAAGCATTGCTTATGCTCTCACAAAAAGTCACCTAAATTGGGTTTCCTTATTTGAGGATAACATATCCATTCGCGATCACTCAGATTTTTTTCTACTTGAACACGAAATGCACAACCGCAATCAATTTATTGCTAAACTGACCCAATCTATTCAAGCCAGAGTCAGTGAAGACCCTGAAGGGCTTCTTGCATCATGAATACGCACGCCCCCAATAGTCCTGAGTCACCCAAAGTGCCTATCTCCTCTCATACATTGATCGTTTGCATTCATAATGGGTACAAAGATGTTGTTGAGTGCCTCAATTCAATTCAAGAAAATTGGGATGATGAAGGCCTCACGGAATTAATTCTGGTCGATGATTTTTCTGATGAAGAAACGGCTGATTATGTCAAAAATTTTTCCAACCAGTTTTCCGCTGCCACTTTAGTCCGTTTGAGCGAGCAGCATTTTTACACTCGTGCCGCCAACGCTGGCTTACGGTTAAGCACTGGCGACCTGACAACATTGCTCAATAGCGATACGATCGTTACCGCTGGCTGGGCACGAAAAATTCGCAATGTTTTCGAACATGATCCCAATGTGGGTATTGCCGGCCCTCTTTCTAATGCCGCAAGCACGCAATCAGTTCCCAATGTAAAAAGCAAAGATGGCCAAACCGCCATCAATCAATTACCAGAAGGAATGAGCGTAGCACGGTTTGCAACCGCGTTAGATCACCTCGCTTCAGGGTTGACCGTTCCTTATGTCCCGCTCATCCACGGATTTTGTTACACGATCCATCGCAAAGTCATCGATACAATTGGATATCTCGACGAAAAAAACTTCCCAACAGGATATGGAGAGGAAAATGATTATAGTTTTCGAGCCGATGATGCTGGCTTTGCTCTTGCTGTAGCGCTCAATAGTTTCGTTTATCACGCGAAGTCAAAAAGCTATAATCGCAACCAACAACAATCATTTACACAAGCGGGTCAAAAAGCACTTACCGCAAAATATAATGATCGCAGAATCCAAAATGCTGTTAAATTGATGGAAAACCAACCCTCCCTTGTGGCAATAAGAGACAAGGTCGAAAAATTCTGGCCCGAACATAATTGGCTTCAATCACCCTCCTCAAACAATCTAGCGCTATCCTCTCAAGAAGAGCCCCGAACACCGGAGACTTTTGATCAATGGTAAAATCAACATTCTCTGCAAGTGATCGTCGCGGCTTATCGGGCGTGTTTTCAGACCTTTATCATGGGTTTAAAATGCACCAGGTTTGGCGTCATTTTGCATGGGATGAAATTCAAAACAGGTATCGTCGGTCAATTTTAGGTATAACTTGGATTGGACTATCCTACCTCTTTTTCGTTGTAGTTATTGTCTTCTTTTTTAGAAATTTTGGCCGTACAAATAACCAGGAATTTTTACCCCACGTTGCTGTTGGATTTGCGACCTTTGGTTTTTTGGTTGGCAACATTACCGATGGATGTGATGTTTTTAGGACCTCAACCACTTGGATAAAAAGCACCTCCCTCCCCTATTCCATTTATATCTACAAAAGTATTTTCAGGTCAATTTTCACATTCACCATTCAATTCATACTCGCTTTTATTTTAATATGGGGTTTTCAGTGGCGCCCTTCACCAGGCAATTTAATGATCATTCCCGCCTTGCTTATCCTCTTGATTAACGCTGTTGCGATCCAACTCTTATTTGGTTTGGTTGCTACACGTTATAATGACTTAGCCCATCTGGTAGGTACGGTTACAAGAATTTTTTTCTTTGCTACGCCAATTATGTGGATGTTGCAGGAACGAGGGGGCATTGTAAAAAAAGTCGCCTTATACAACCCGATGACACATTATATTGAAATTGTCCGTGCCCCCCTTCTCGGTACACAAATACTGGAACATAGCTGGACAATTGTGATTTGCCTGACAATTATGGTTTGGGGGTTAGCCTTAATTGCCGGTTCATTTATGATGAAACGATTACCCTACTGGTTATAGATGTCACGCTCTCCTAAGGTTTTGAATCCATGGTTCGTTTAACAGTAGAAGATGTAAGCTTATGCTTCCCGCTTTATTCTAAAGCGCACTTAAAGGCCTATGAGAGGGACGATGGTCTCGACGAGCGCATTCTTGTATCACCAAAAGGTCGCATTATGGGGGTGCAGGCCCTTAGAAACATCTCTTTCGATTTAAAGAGTGGTGACAAACTTGGTCTTATCGGCGTTAATGGATCGGGCAAAACCACGCTACTACAAGTGATTTCCCAAATTATTGCACCGGATACAGGCCGGGTTCATGTGGAGGGACGTTCTAGTAACCTGATCAATATCAATTTAGGGGTCCAGCCAGGTGCAACGGCGCACCGAAACATTACCCTGCGCGGCCTCGCTTGCGGAGAAACACTAAAATCGATTGATAAAAAAAGAGATGAAATCATTGAGTTTGCCGAACTCGGCGAGTTTGTAGACTTTCCTGTTGAAACATTTTCTGCTGGAATGCGCATGCGATTAAATTTCGCAATTGCCACGGCCTTTGAGCCAGAAATTTTAATCCTCGATGAATGGTTAAGCGCGGGCGATATAGCCTTTCGAAAAAAAGCGGCCTCGCGCATGAATAAATTCGTAGAGAAAGCCGGTATACTTGTGGTTGCAACTCACACCAAAGCGTTGCTCGAATCAAATTGTGACCGTGTTTTATGGATAGATGACGGCAGAATTCGCATGGATGGCCGTGTTGATGAAGTTTGGGGCGCTTACGCGGCAGAACAACAAAGACTGCGCGATGAACAAATTGCAGCCCAACAAGCGGCAGAACGGGAAGCTGAAAGAGCCAACGCAAAACCGGAAATAGAGAGCTGAGCAACAATGAAAACAGCTTGGTTTACGATTTGCGCACATAATTACCTTGGTTACGCTAAAACGCTCCATCAATCGCTGCTTAAAAACCATCCAGACGCACACTTTATACTGATACTGGTCGATGAGCCTGATAAGAACTCCTTACCGCCATACACGCCGGATGAAACATTGCCATATAAAGTCATCCTGGCAAAGGATTTGGAGATAGCGGCCTTTAACGATATGAGTTGGCGCTATAATGTCATGGAATTGGCAACAGCCATAAAGCCATCATCCTTCAAATATATTTTTGATCAATTAGGATTTGAACAGGCTATCTATCTGGACCCAGATATTTATATCACCGCGCCCTTAAACAAACCCCTCAACGCCCTACAAAGCGGTGCAGACTTAGTGCTAACCCCGCATATTTTAACCCCTTACCCTGATAACGCTCATCCAGATGATCAGCAGATCTTAAATGCGGGTAGCTACAATCTCGGTTTTGCAGCTTTTGCTAAAAACCTCAAAACACAGAATTTTCTTCAATGGTGGCACCAAAAATTGTTGAAAACTGGTCATAATGACCTCTCTAAAGGTCAATTTGTCGATCAAAAATATATGGATCTTGCCCCCAGCTTTCTTGAAAAAGCATATTTGTTACGCGATCCGGGATATAATGCAGCATATTGGAATTTGCATGAACGCCCGATTACACGAAATAACAACGGATGGCATGCCAACAAAGAGCTTCTTGCATTTTTCCATTTCTCAGGCGTTATTCCCGGTCGACCTGATATTTTTTCAAAACATCAAAACCGATACAGCGTTAAAGATATTGGCCACTTACAAGTGCTTTTGATTGAGTATTTAGACGCATTAGAAACCAATCAACAAGGCGTATATAAAACAATTCCCTATGGGTATGATTTTTTTGCAAATGGTGAAAAATTTACGGGGCTGATGCGGAGTTTTTACGCACACCTCAATATCGAAAACAACAGCCCGCCCTCCAAAGACGTACCCTCAAAAACGCCTTTCAATCCTGAATTTTTTCAGCATTTCGACGATGATTATTCATTACCCACCCTTTTCGTTATGGCCTGGAAATCCAGACCCGATCTACAAAAAGCTTTTCCAATAGACAGGCAAGATGGACGTAACGGTTTTTTAAACTGGATCGAAGCAAATGCATCAACGGCATTTGACTGGCCATCACAACTGGTACCCGCATTACTCAATGCCAATCAGTCTTCTGCGACATCCAAACATCATGGCGCGAGAAACTTATCGCCAAAAGTCATATTGGCAAAAGGAGCAAGCCATATCATCAATGCCAGTCCTAATTTACGGCCTTTGTATAAAAATATTCCAATCCCGATACGCTCTGCAATAAAAACAGCACTTTATCGCACACATTCCAATTTACGGGGAAGCCAAAAAGCAGCGCTAATGTTGAACCTCGCAACAGGTGATTTTTCGCCATCACGCAATGTTGGTGTTGCTCTTTATGGATATGTTCGCTCGCAAAGTGGGATTGGGCAAGGAGCCCGCGGCCTCGTCAGTGCAATCAAATCTCAAAATATTCCTTTGGGGGTATGCGCTCTTGAAAATCCTGGCGATCCCAGGGAAGCTTATCCCTTTCCTGAAATCGCTCTTCCAAAACGTGGCTATCGCACAAGCCTTATTAACGCCAATGCAGAACAAATTTTAAAACTGGAAGAATTGCTTAACCCGAGACATCTCGACGGCGTCTATAAAATTGCCTACTGGGTGTGGGAGTTACCAATTTTCCCGGAAGCCTTTCGCCCCGCCATAGAACGCATTGATGAAATTTGGGTCCCCAGTCAATTTGTAGCTGATGGCCTTAAAAAAGTGACGCAAAAACCAGTTCACGTCCTGCCCTATCCGGTTGTGCCTCAAAACCCGGCCGCCCTTGGCCGATCACATTTTGCCCTTCCTGAACATAAAACCGTCTTTCTCACGGCATTTGATATCCACTCGTTTTTGAAGCGCAAAAACCCGGCTAGTGTGATTGAAGCATTCGTTAATAGTTTCGATCCATCTAGCCCTAATGCCCCCGTGCTGGCTATCAAAGTCCACGGAAATAAAGGCAATAGCGAGGCCCGTGCAGTATTAGAAAAACACATTGGCGGCGCACAAAATATCATTATCATCGATCAAACACTCAAAAGAGATGAATATATCGCCCTGCATCATCTTGCAGATGTATTTGTTTCCTTGCACCGCGCGGAGGGGTTTGGTCTGAATATTGCCGAAGCCATGTTAATTGGTAAACCCGTTATTGCCACAGGCTTTTCTGGGAATATGGATTACATGACCCCTGAGAATTCGATTCCTATCGGGTTTGAAATGGTCGATGTGCCGGACGGGGCTTACCCTCATGCGCAAGGGCAGCAATGGGCGGAGGCCAACCAGAAAGAGGTTATTCTCGCCATGCAGCGCCTTGCCTATGATCAACATGAACGGGCGCGTATTGGGAAAAAAGCACGGGCGCAAATTACACAGCGCTATAGTCTGGTAACAACAGGACGCAATATGCATCAGCGTTTGAGCGCAATTGATCCTAATTTCATAGAAAAATCCTGAACATTAAGCTGACATTTTCCTGAGGTCTAGCGTTGATAAGCACTAGCCGTATGCGGTGTCATGTGCGAAAAAGGCGCCAAATAAAGACTAATTTTTAATTTTACGGGAACCATGCGGAATGAAATATCTACTTACAGGGGGCGCCGGATTTATTGGCTCTGCAGTGGTGCGGCAAGCACTAGATGCGGGCCATGAAGTGGTTAATCTCGATAGTCTGACTTATGCCGCCAATCTTGATAATTTAAAGGGATGGGATGATCGTAGCGGTTATCAATTCAGTCAAACCAACATTTGCGATGGCCCTGCCTTGCAAAAACTTTTCGAAGAAACAAAGCCTGATGGTGTCATCCATCTTGCCGCGGAGTCACATGTGGATCGGTCAATCGATGGACCTGGTGCTTTCATCGAAACCAACATTATGGGGACGTTTCAACTCCTAACAGCGGCCCGGCGACATTATGAAAGCCTCACCGGGGGGGCAAAAGATCAGTTTCGCTTTCTCCACGTCTCAACGGATGAAGTCTATGGCACCTTAGGCGATGAAGGCCTGTTCACAGAAACAACGGCTTATGCCCCCAACTCTCCTTATTCAGCCTCCAAAGCTTCTTCAGATTTTCTAGTGCGTGCGTGGGGCGAGACTTATGGCCTGCCGGTCGTCACCAGCAATTGCTCTAATAATTATGGCCCTTATCAATTCCCTGAAAAATTAATCCCTGTTGTTGTTCTCGCAGCCCTTGAAGGCCGTGAAATCCCCATTTACGGCAAAGGAGAAAACATAAGAGATTGGCTCTATGTTGAAGATCACGCCAGAGCTCTTTTAACCATAATCGAAAATGGCAAGCTCGGCGAGACGTATAATGTCGGGGGCCATAATGAGCGTACCAATCTTGATTTGGTCCATATGATTTGTGATTTGATGGATGAATTCAGCCCCAAAGCGCATTCCCACAAAGAGTTAATTAACTTCGTAACGGACAGACCGGGACATGATATGCGTTATGCCATTGATGCGGGCAAAATTGAACGCGAACTTGGATGGCGCCCATCTGTGACTGTTGAAGAGGGAATGCGCAAAACCGTCAAATGGTATTTGGACGAACGCTGGTGGTGGGAAGCGATCCGTGCACGGGGATTTTCCAATAATCGCATTGGGTTAAAAAAATAAACATGAATACGGATCATCATTATCTTGTCTTTGGAAAGTCTGGCCAGGTCGCGACCGCTCTTGCGCAATTGGCCTCTAGTCATCATGCGCGGCTAACATTTATTGACCGCTCAGCCATTGATCTTGAAACGCTGGATACCCCAGACCTTGTAATGAGACTGATTGATCAACATCAACCCCATGCAATCTTGAATGCAGCCGCTTATACAGCAGTTGACAAAGCTGAAGGTGAGCCTGAAATCGCTCAAAAGGTCAATGCTACCGCTCCCGACATGATGGCTAGAGCATGTGCGCATAAAGATATCCCCCTTGTCCACGTCTCTACTGATTTTGTGTTTGATGGCAGGGCCTCTACACCGTATCTTGAAGACGCGCCGACACAGCCAATCAGCGTTTATGGGAAAACAAAACTGGCCGGCGAACGTGCGATCACACAAAGTCAGTGCACCTATGTAATTTTAAGGACCGCCTGGGTTTTTTCCAATACAGGGAATAATTTCGTTAAAACGATGTTGCGCCTCGGGGCAGAGCGCGACGAACTCACAATTGTTGCCGATCAACAAGGGGGGCCCACCCCCGCAAATGCCATCGCAAATGCCATGTTACTCATTGCAGATGCATTGATTGATGCTCCAGAAAAATCGGGCATTTACCATTTTTCGGGACAGCCCAAAACAAGTTGGGCGGATTTTGCGCGAGCTATTTTCTCGCAAGCCCAGCTTACGACCCACGTCATTGACATACCGACCTCGGACTACCCAACACCCGCAGCCCGTCCGGCCTGGTCTGTTCTTAACTGTCAAAAAATTGAGAAGGTTTTTAACATTCGAACGCCGTCCTGGCATGAAGCATTGCGTGAAACCATTCATGCCCTTAAGAACAATGAAAAAAATAGGAGATAATTGGCCATGAAAGGCATTATACTCGCCGGCGGTTCTGGTACACGGCTCTATCCCATTACAAAATCAACCTGCAAACAATTATTGCCTGTCTATGATAAGCCAATGATTTACTACCCCCTTTCTGTTTTAATGCTCGCTGGTATTCAAGACATCCTGATAATCACGACTCCAGAAGACAGCCAAATTTTTTCAAGGCTATTAGGCGATGGCAAAGAATGGGGATTAAATCTATCTTATGCGATCCAGCCCGAACCGAAAGGGCTCGCCCAAGCGATGATCATTGGTGAAAAGCATATTGACGGGGAAAAAAGCGCTTTGATTCTCGGGGACAATATTTTTTACGGTCATGGCCTTTCGGAGATGCTTCACGACGCAGCCCATCTCGATAAAGGCGCGGTTGTATTTGGTAGTCATGTTCATGATCCCGAGCGTTACGGCGTTGTTGAGTTTGATGACCAAGGGCGTGCCATTTCTATTGAGGAAAAACCGACCAACCCGAAATCAAATTATGCCGTTACCGGTCTTTATTTTTATGACGAAACCGCGAGTGAAAAGGCACACCGCGTCCAACCATCACCACGCGGAGAGTTGGAAATTACCACACTGAATGAGATGTATCTCGATGAAAAACAGATGTCGGTAAAGTTACTCGGCCGTGGATTTGCATGGCTCGACACAGGCACTTACGATAGCCTCTTACAAGCAGGTAATTTTGTGCATATGATGGAAGAGCGCCAAGGCTTAAAGATCGGATGCGTTGAAGAAGTCGCGTACCGCATGGGGTTTATCGATGATCAACAATTACGAACCCTTGCCGAACCCCTTTTAAAAAGCGGATATGGGCGCTACCTCAATCAAATTGCAGATGAATAGTATTGCCTCAATCATGGAAGTTGAAAGCTTAAACATTGAAGATGTAAAATTAATCACCCCGCGTCGCTTTAATGATGACCGGGGATATTTTTCAGAGACCTATAATAAAAATAATTTTGATGCCGCAATCCCAGGGCTAACATTTGTGCAAGATAATGAGAGTTTCTCAGCACCAAAATACACCGTGCGCGGATTACACTATCAGGCACACCCTTACGCGCAAGATAAATTGGTTCGGGTTTTAAAGGGGCGCATTTTAGATGTTGTTGTCGACGTTCGAAAAGGATCCCCAACATTTGGACACCATGCCAAAGCAGAACTATCTGCAGAAAATGGCAAACAACTTCTCTGCCCAATTGGATTTCTCCACGCCTTTATGACATTGGAAGAAAATTGTCTTGTCGCCTATAAGGTGACGAACTTCTATGATGGCGATAGCGATGGCGGCGTCTTCTGGGCTTCTCCAGAACTGGGGATTGATTGGCCCATTGAGCCCGATCAGGCCAGCGTCTCGCAAAAAGATGGCGATGCGATTTCGTTTGAAAAATTTGAAAGCCCATTTGACTATTAACAAACTTGAACCTAAGCGATTTTTAGAACACAGATAAGAGCTTGCCATGTCGATCACCGCAATTATTGTCGCCGCCGGACGCGGCAGCAGAGCCGGCGCTGGTGGCCCAAAACAATATCGCCACTTAAACGGTATTGCGATTTTAGCGAGAACCAGCGAGGTTTTTTTAAGCCATCAAGCGGTCACGCATGTCCGCGTCATTATTCATAAAGATGATCGTGCGCTTTACGATGAAGCCATGCACGCGCATTTATCTCATCCTAAATTACTCCCCCCTGTTTTTGGCGGCGCAGAGCGTCAAGACAGTGTGCGCCTTGGCCTTGAAAGCCTGAGCGACGCTCCACCAGCGTACACTCTGATCCATGATGCCGCGAGACCATTTATTGATCACCACACCATCGATAATGTTATTGAAGCGCTCAAGTCCCACCAAGGTGCAATTGCGGCCCTCCCGGTTTTTGATACAATTAAGGGAGCGTCCTCCAATTCAACTTCGTCCCCCACAGATAAACTGCCTTTAATCGATCGAACTGTCTCTCGCGATGGATTGTGGCGCGCGCAAACACCTCAGGGGTTTCACTATCAAACAATTCTACAAGCGCACCGCAACGTAAAGGGACAAAAGCTCACCGACGATGCTGTTGTGTGCGAGGCCAATAATATCAGTGTTGCGTTGGTACCCGGATCGCCAGACAATATGAAAATAACGCAGGCAGAAGATTTTGGCATGGCTGAAATTTTACTCCAACGTCATAACGACCTGTCACTACAAACGCATAAAAAGGATCCATCCATGTGGGAATTTCGCACCGGGCAAGGATTTGATGTCCACGCTTTTGAACCCGGCAATGAAGCGATTTTGTGTGGCGTTGCCATTCCTCACACGGCAAAACTAAATGGCCATTCTGATGCAGATGTAGGCATGCATGCTCTAACTGATGCCATTTTAGGGGCAATTGGAGAAGGTGATATTGGCGATCATTTCCCCCCTTCGGAGCCAAAATGGCGCGGTGTTGCCTCACAAATATTTTTAAAAAAAGCCTGTGAGTTGGTTGCACAAAAATCAGGCCACCTTGTTAATTGTGATATAACTTTGATGTGTGAAGCGCCCAAAATAGGTCCACACAAAGAGGCTATGCGTGACAGGCTGGGTGAGATCATCAATATTGATCGACAAAATATTTCTGTAAAAGCTACGACCACTGAAAAATTAGGGTTTACGGGGCGCTCTGAGGGTATTGCCGCTCTAGCTGTGGCAACCATAAAGCTTCCTGCAAACTCATGAATCTTCCCAAAAACCATATACCTCATAAGAGCCTATGAATGTTTGAAAAAATAAACTCTAACACTGGTTTTCATGATTTGGCACATCGCACTCTGGATGCAGCAAAAAAACAAAACACTTACATTGCTACGGCTGAATCTTGCACCGGCGGTCTCATCATGGCCGCGCTCACAGATATTGCCGGATCATCCGCTGTGATTGATCGTGCTTTTGTAACGTATACGAATAAAGCAAAGATGCAGATGCTGGGTGTACGCGCACAAACGTTACGAGAATACGGTGCCGTAAGCCTTGAGACCGCTGGAGAGATGGCGCAGGGCGCTCTACAACGCTCAGCATCTCAAATAGCAATATCTGTGACCGGTATTGCTGGCCCTGGTGGCGGCACAGCCACAAAACCTGTGGGTACAGTTTGTTTTGGCTTAGCGATGAAATTACACAATCACAACGCACCAATCATGCATACAGAAACCCACATATTTCAGGGGGAAAACCGCGCAACCATTCGAAGTGCAACCGTCATACATAGCTTAAATTTATTGATCAAAGCCCTTGAGACTTGAGGTCCACGGCCAGAAGGCTTAACTAAAGCACCTCCACTTCAAATTGAATCGCCGAGGTGCTTTAAATTGTAGCTCAACAACAAAAAAGCCCCGATCTACATCAGGGCTTTTTATCAAATCAATAATCGTCACTACCGATCTCTTTTTTTCCGGCGGCGTTTTTTCTTTTTCTTACTATCACCAAAATTATTTTCGATAAAGTTATTGGTCACTTTTGGTTCGAGGCCTTCACGAATAAAGATCGCTAAGCCACTATTCCCAACAATATCATTATCTTCAATTATGGAGTTTGCCCCAAAAGGAATGGCAACACCGTCACCATCATTTTGGACAATATCATTGTGACGGATCAATGAAAGTTTTGAGTACTTATCGAGAATAATCCCCGCACCTTTATTATTACGGATTTTATTGCCGATTAGCTTTGCGCCGCCATAGCCAGAAGATTTAACGCCGCTATCAAGGTTGTCAAAAATCTCATTACCAGCAATGACCACATCCGCGTAACTGCCAGAGGCGATATCAACGCCGATCTTATTGCGGTCTATATGATTATCAATGATAAAGCTTTGCGACAGACTGTGTCCCTGATCCACAAAAATTCCTTCAGAACCCGCGGCGATCCGATTGCGCTCTAACATCACTGTACCACCGGAAATTTTAACAGATGGGCGAACACCGCTACCCAAGACGTCACTTTCCTTTAGGGTGAAAACACCTCGCACAACATCAACACAGGCATTGGCGCCAGAATTGATTTTTGAGGAAAACTTAACATTTGCAACCACGGCATGGGAAACGGCATCTTTAGGCGCAAATTCCAGACATGGCGCGTTCATCGGTGCATTGATCTCAACCCCTCTTCCAGGGCCTCTGTCACCTTGAATAAATACTGATTTATCCAATTTTATCGATTCATTATATACGCCATGGAGCACGTAAACGACCCCACCCTCGGCGACATCATTAACAGCCTGATTGATAGATTTATAAGGGCCCGGACCATTTACATCAACAATGATTTGTTGAGGTCCTTTTTTGTCATCTTTTGTTTTTCCGCCTGATCCACCAGACCCACCGCCTGAACGGACTTTACCACCGGGCTCTCGAATAGGAAAACCGCCCAGAGATTGCGCCTCTACAACCCCTGAAAACAAAAGTGTACCCGCACTTAATACTGCGATTGCTTTTAATGGTTTATGCATTAATCGTTTTGTCATCGCCATCACCTTTACTGAATATCACGTGGCGCTTCAAAGCTAAGCTTTTCAAGCGACTTATTAGCGGGTTTGTATCCAAGCGCTGCTGCCTGCCCAAAATGGAATGCCGAGCGTGTTTGGTTTGGACGCACCTCATTGAGGCCCTTAGTGCCATCACGATGGATGACCCCAAGCGCATTGTGTGCAATGGCCAGGTTCTGGCTGGCAGCCCGATTTAACCATTCCATCGCCGCACTACCATTACGCTCAACGCCAATGCCGCTCACATGCATAACACCGAACACATATTGTGACATGGGGTGCCCAGATTTAGCGGCATCTTCAAACAATTCTACAGTCTGAAGGGCCGTTAATGAGCCTGTAATTGTATTACGTTTTTGCTCTTCACTCATGTTTAAGTCACGCGCAACGAGAGAGTATTGAAACCGTCTGATCGCAGCCCGGGTGCTCGGTCCTAATTCATTATCAATCGTACCGGCTCTGAAACCAAGTGCATTCAAAGAACGCTGGATCAATTCAACATCAATATCGGATACCCGTTCCAGCGCCTGCGCCCGTTTAATTTCATTAAGCTCCTTGCGTGCAATCTCTAACTGTTCTTGTTGCTTTGTCTTGCCAGTATATTCAAGGGGCAGTGGTGGCTGCCAAACTTCGGCTAATTTGGTTGCTGTCTTAATTTCTTTCGGGTTCATCAGCCCTTCAAGAAATTCGTAAGAGGCTGATGCTTCACCAACACCGCGCTCTTTAGCAAGAGCAAACATTTGCAGGGCACGGACATTGTCTTTAGACACACCAGCACCGCGCTGGTACATAACACCAAGATTATGAAGGTCAAAAGCTGTTCCGGACTCGAATTTTTGCGCAACCAGTCTTTCTGCTTTCTTCACGTCAGAAGAGCTCATGCGAAAGCGAATATCTGTGAGACGCTGCTCCGCAATAATTTTATCATTGACCTCATTAGAGGTTGGGATCTCATAATTGGAAAAATTATGGTACGCTGCCAATGTATACCATAACAGCGCATTTACATTATCGACCGGAATTTCTTCTAACGGTGTGGTATCTGTACTAACAGTCTCTAGAGCTTTACCAGAATAAATATCACCGAGCACTTTTTTTGAACGAATATCACCGGCCAACGCATAGCGTGTCCAAGTATCAAGTGATTTTTGATATTGACCGGCAAGATAAGCTTGCATGCCCTCGTTAAAGTCCGCTTGCGCTGGCATTATCATCCCAGCCCCAAGTACAAAACTAGCGATCCCTGCGCGCAAGCCCGTCTTGAATGACGATTGATTCTTTCCAACACCTCGTCTTACTGATTGTCTGGCTGATCGATCAGCAAGATTTGTGTTTAGGCGTTTTTTATTCATCATAACCCCATGTCCCATTCTCAATGAGCGGCACTCACCTGACAAACCCCATTGAAATACAGCTTCATCCATGTTGCTGGCGAACTTACCAGCTTTAACTTCAATCAGCCAATTCCGGGCCCTCACTATCCGCGAGTTATTCCAGTATCAGGATCCGCGCACATTCTACTGTCTGCGTAATGGTAAAATAATACCACTAGAATCTGAATAGTACAAATTCTAGTCCCATAACGACACATCAAACCCGATTTTGCTAGGGTTTTTGCCGATTCCATGACTTAGAGTGATGATTTACTGCCAGCTGTGACCTGAAAAACGCAAGTTCCGTCACGATCGGGCATCCGCTCCACACCATGCCCGCCCATCCGACAATAATGCGGAATATCGATCATAGCGACAGGATCATCAGAGAGAACCAACAGTTTTTGGCCAGTTTTCATTTTTCTAAGGCATGCCTCTGTCCGTATAACCGGCAAAGGACAGCGCAACCCTCTCGCATCTAGGGTTTTCACCTCTTCCAGAGAATCTGAATTAACCATCAATATCAATGCCTTAATAATATTTTTGATCTAAGACATTGCTAAATAGTCACGCAATGGCAAAGCCGCACTTATCAATTCTTCATAAACCGGCTTTTTGAACGGAACGATCATCTCAACGGCTTCTTCAAGGCTAGCCCAATGCCAATCATCAAATTCTTGATGATCATCGGCTGCAATATCAATTTCGTCCTCATCCCCGGTAAACATCATGATCGCCCACTTTTGTCGCTGACCGCGCCATTTTTTCTTTTTATACTCTGGGGGAAAATCATATGCGAGCCAGCCTGGCGTGATCATAATCAGCTTTGCGCTTGAAACGCCGGTTTCTTCACGCAATTCACGAAATGCAGCCGTTTTGTAATCTTCCCCCTTATCAATCCCGCCTTGTGGCATCTGCCAACGATAGCCGTCGACAAAAGTTTCGGGATCCATGGCATCAAACCCAAAAACGCGCCGACCCAGCCAAACACGGCCATCGGGATGGAACAAGCATATGCCCATGTTCGGGCGGTAATTTTTTAAAAGATCAGAATTTAACAACATCAGCGCATTTCAAAGATACCGAGGTGAAACTTTGATCACCCTCTAAAGCCAGATTTAACCCCAGCGCGTTATGAGCGTGTTCCCACATAAAGAACAGCAGACGCCGGGGCAAGGTCAAACTCTGCATGGGCGAGTTCACGAAAAAAGGCAGTCAAAACGGTAAGGCTCTCGTCACTCGCGGCTAGCTTTCCCAAAGCAAAACCTTTTTCTTCTGCATATCCGCGCAAGTCCCCCAAATCATCAATCATCGCCTGACGATCGCTGCTGGAATGAGCCGGGGAAATAATTCTTGCCACATCACGAGCAACAATCCCCTCTCGCTGATTGCGAGTTGTCGCCCCTGTATCATCAATATAGGCCACGCCCATTGAGGAAAGATGTTGAATGACTGGCATGATTGCCTCTTCACGTGATGAAAACTTGGAACCCAGATAATTCGTAACCCCGAAATACCCCTCCCCTCGCGAGAGAATCCAGTCAAGGCGTTTATTATTTTGTTCTGCTGTTTGCGAGGTTAACAACCCCGCTGGACCAATCTGACGTATGCTCGCAGGGTTATGGCTCTCCATCGGAATTTCGAGCAAGACTTCATGGCCAGCGGCCCGCGCCTGTTCTATCCACTGATCAAGGTTCTTGGCGTACGGCGCAAAGGCTAATGAAATTTCACCTGGCAGTTCCTCTATCGCGCGCCGTGTCAAATTTGCATTTAATCCCAACCCGGTGATCATAAAAGCAACGGACGGTTTGTCGCTTTTTATGCGATAATTTTGCGTGTAATACTTTGCCGATAAAATTCCATCTTCCGAAATGCGGGGAAGCTTGCCGTATTGTGATGGCTTTTGCAAAGTTGGTAAAATCACGTTGATAGGTTTGATATTTTTATTGCCCAAGTTAACAAGCGGACGCTTTTTTATCGCCGTGCGGGGATCATCGATATTACGACCATCAATGGTAATCACCAACTCTCCCGGGGGGGAGATATCGTCAGCGTCTTGTTCATTGAATTTGGGAATTTGAATTTTTCGGGGCTCAGTATCTTGTCGTTTTCGAGGCGCTAAATCTTCCGCAGCAACGGGTTCATTATCATCTGGGTTAACAACCCGCGCAATAATTGATGGTTTCTCTTCCGTGTCAAAATTACTATCCGACAGAGATGTTTGCGCATAGCGTAACCCAGAAACACCCGAGCTGGATTTACCACGCTTTGATTGTATTAAATCTGGATTTTGCAGATCATTAAAATCATCAAAATTATCATCGCTCACCCCGCCATCTGGCGCCGACAAGCGCAATCTTTTTGCTGGGGGCTTTATTCGGTTTAACTCTTCATCAAGATTGAGGGCTACACGGCCAATTTTAGGTTTACGCGATTGCTCGCTAATCAACCAACCACCCGCAACAACAAGCACGACAGCAAAACTCATCCATCCCCAGACCAGGCGACCCAATATTGGACGGCGAAATTCTAAACGACGCACAAGCAGTTTTCCTTTAAAAATACGGCATCGAAAAGGCGCGCATCAGTAATCCCGACCTTTCGATTATTCTTAAAATAAGATCATGGTGGTTAACATAAGGGAAACAAAGCGGCGCAAATTAAACAGAATTGCAAAACAAAACTCTCATATTTCAATCACACCAGACTATCATCCCATGGAATACATCGATATCCCGGCAATCCCTTGAATATTCCTGCCTTGCAATCGCTGCATGTTGCGTAAATTTATTCCGCCCAGGGCTATAACAGGCATGTCAGCAGCGCGCGCCAAGACTTTAAGTTTTGCCAGACCAAGAGCACGTTCGCCCGGATGGGATTGTGTCGGCCAAACCGGTGAGAGAAGAGCAAAATCCGCCCGAAAATCGCGGGCGCGTAACAAATCCACTTGATTATGACACGCTGCGCTGATCATCCAGCGACGCGCCCTTCCCCGGCAAACATCAATGCGGCCCGGTTGGGACAATAGATGCGAGGGCACATGCAGCCCATCTGCGTTGACGCGGCACGCAAGCCCCATATCCCCGGCAACAAAGAAAAATATGCGCTGACGTTTTGCAAGTGCCCGAAGTGCGTATGCGACTTCCTCGCGATTTTTTAATGCATAATCACGAAAAATAAAGACGCTACCCTGGGGCAAATGGGCAATGATCTGATCAGGACGTGGTAATCGTTTTTGATCACTCATCACGACAAGTGATATCGCTTTTTTTGTCCCACCCTGCGCGATAACAGCCGCCCTTGTCTTGGACGCCATCTTGGACAAGACAGTTACCTTTTCTCGTAATTGAGCGCTTGATTTGCCATCAAATTTAGGGGCATTAAAAGATACATCTGAATTCATCACCTATCCCCTACACTAAAATGATCCCAGCCATAAGAGCTCTATTATGTCACAACTGGACGCGTGCGACGGCCCACAAAATTTCACCAAGATTAATCAACAAATTCAAGCCGCCTGTAAAACAGCGCGCCGTGAGAATAATGTTACGATTACAGCAGTCAGTAAAAAACATGAAGCCAGGACAATATATCCGGTTCTCGCTATGGGCCACCGGACATTTGGGGAGAACCGCGTTCAAGAAGCCATGCAAAAATGGCCTGCATTACGAGAAGAATTTGACGGTATCGACTTGCGCCTGATTGGCCCTCTACAATCTAACAAAGCAAAAGAAGCCGTTGGCTTTTTTAATACTATCGAGACCCTTGATCGGCCTAAAATTGCGAAAGCCATTGCGAGTGAAATGAGCCGGCAAGACAAAGCGCCAAAACTCTTCATTCAAATTAACACTGGCGACGAGCCACAAAAGGCAGGTATCTCCCCCCTTGATGCAGATCGTTTTATCAAACAATGCCGTGATGAATTTCAACTCAGCATAGAAGGTTTAATGTGCATTCCTCCGGTCAATACTGTTATTGCGCCCCACTTCGCATTGCTTGGCAGAATTGCACAGCGAAACGGCATTTCAAGTCTGAGCATGGGTATGAGCGGTGATTACATCGAAGCGGTAAAACTCGGAGCAAATTTTGTGCGGATTGGCAGTGCCATATTTGGTCCTCGCCCCAATACCGCAAATTAAGATATTCTGTAAACGATCAATTATCCCTGATCTCCATCATTGTATCCGCCCTACATTGCGCCAAAATTGCCAACATATCCTCTCGTGATATCGCAACACAGCCCTGCGTAGGGCGATAATCCTCGTGAGCCAGATGAAAAAAAATTCCGCTGCCTTTTTCTGGCACAGGCGGATCGTCATTATGTCCCAAAACGACACAAATATCGTAGACGTGGTCCGTTCGCCATAAATGTTCTGCACTCGCATGATAGGGATGCTGCACATACTGATTATAAAGCTTATCTGCGGGATCATCACACCAGCCATCATTCGGCTTGATCGCAACCACTGTAAGCTGTGTTTGCAGATTCTCCACGCGGTCAGCTCGGTAAAAAACTTGCCTCAGTGGGAATTTGCCCGCAGGGGTAACACCGTCACCTTCTTTTTTATTTTTGCTAATCCCCGCTGGCCCCAAGGCACAGCGAATTGGAGAAGCCCCCCCCTCAAATACTAAAGAATTCCCAGTCACAACAAGCTTCATTTTCTGCCCCTATGTCTTTCGTTAAATCTTCAAATTGAATTTTTATTTTTAGTTCTGTTAACCCATCACTCGCGATCACGAATTATTTCAAGCCAACGTGATAATGGACACGCTTGTAATAATAAGTTTACACGCTAACTTTAACCCAAGCTGGTAAGTCACACCGGAAGTTTTTGATAATATGTCATTGAAATATGACACAATTAACGTTACGCAAGTCCGCGAATTAGCCTTAGGAGGGTGTTAGGAATGGCAAGAGCAAAAAGAATATTGCTTGTTGATGATGACGAATTGTTACGAGATACGTTGGTAGAACAATTCCATCTCAATGATGAATTCGCCATAGAAACAGCTGCCAATGGGCAAGATGCAATCGAGTGGGTCAAAAAGGAAGCACACATTGACCTTATGTTACTAGATGTTGGCCTGCCTGACATGGATGGCCGTGAGGCTTGCCGTACCATGCGCAAAAATGGCTTTAAATCACCCATCATTATGCTGACAGGTGCAGATAGCGAAGCCGATACAATTTTGGGACTTGATGCTGGTGCGAATGATTATGTAACAAAACCCTTTAAGTTTGTCGTCCTTCTAGCCAGAGTGAGAGCTCATCTAAGGAGCCATGAACAAAGCGAAGACGCCGTTTTTAAAGTCGGTCCCTATGAATTCCGCCCCGCTGTTAAGATGCTCGTGACGGAAGACGAGAAAAAAATTCGCCTTACAGAAAAAGAAACGTCCATTTTAAAATTCCTTTACCGTGCTGGTGGTAAGGCTGTAGGCCGGGATATTTTGCTTGATGAAGTTTGGGGATATAATTCAGGTGTAACTACCCATACACTCGAAACGCATGTTTATCGCTTGCGTCAGAAAATTGAACCTGAGCCTTCAAATGCAACAATTTTGGTTACAGAAAGCGGTGGCTATCGTTTAGCCCTTTAATCAACACCGTGTATGCCTGTAATTTAAAACTGGTATAGAAAATGCCCGACACACGTTATGAGCTTTATCATAATCCTAACTGCTCAAAATCGCGCAGTACACTGAAGTTACTCAATGAACGTGGTATTAAGCCGAAGGTCATTCTATACCAGCAAGCCAATCTCAGTAAGCAAGATATTGTATTTTTACTTGAGACCCTCGAGCAAACACCACGAGAGCTCATTCGTAGCAAAGACGCATTGTTCAACACGCTGAATCTTGAAGATGCGAGCGATGATGTACTTATCAATGCAATCGTCGAACATCCCGATTTATTGCAACGTCCAATTCTCGTCGTTGATGGTGAAAAAGCCGCCATCGGCCGTCCACCAGCAAACGTCATCTCTATATTGTAACACAGCACCTGCTAACAATAGCTATCGTATGTATGTTAAAAGTTCATCTCAGGCTGGGCTTTATATAATATCGCCTCGTGTAATCCGATAAAATTTTCGCTCTTGACCTGAGTGTCTGTCCGGGAATAGCAGATTGATTCAAAATTGCGCGATATCTCGGCATTTTTTGAGACAAAATTTGCTATGAACCTTCTCTGATGACCTAATAATTTAGGCTGTATCTCTGTAAATTTGAATTCCCGGACAGACATTGACAAAAGATTTCCCCCCTAATAATTTTAGGGACCTTTACTAGGTAGACCGAGGGAAATATTATGAAGCGGGCAATAAATACACTTCTAGTTACTATTTTTACAGTATTATGTGCCAACCCCCTCTATGCGCAACCGACTATAGAAACCTATGGCAACCTGCCCTCCATTAAATCCATGGCACTTTCACCAACCGGGAATCAGTTGGGCTATATTACACGCAATGATGAGACTGAGGGCTTTCTCCTCTATGATCTAACAAAGCAACAGGCCATAGGCGGGGCACGCACTGAAAAAATCAAAACACGATATGTTTCTTTCGCAGGTCCAAACCATGCCCTGCTCCATGCTTCACGAACGTTGAGATCAATCGCTATTAGAGGGAAACTGGAGTATACTGCCGCTTACTCTTACAATCTAAAGAAAAACAAAATCAGACAATTACTCCGTGATTCTGAGGATCTCTATCCCTTTCAATCAGGCATTGGCAAAATTATTGGCTTGCACAAGGATGGTGAGAAAGTTTTTATGCCAGCCTACACAGGCACCTCCAATCCCGTCTATTCGATAATGCGCGTAGACCTCTGACGAAACCCCGATAGCGCAGCCAGTTTTTATGTAACCATATTATTCCCC
>CAYZLR010000035.1:0-32136 GCA_964479275.1 uncultured Caulobacterales bacterium | reverse complement strand
CCTATGCCCTGCTATTCAAACCATGAAAACTGAAGTTTTTCAGCTGCCTGTTAATTCGATTGCGCCGCGGCTCTTCCTCTTTGAACAGAGTCCCAAAATTCTGTGGCCGTGGCTTTGCGACCATGTACAGGAATGAATGTCTCAATATCCAAGTCCAGTTTTTCTAACTGTTCAGCAAAGGCGAGTTGGTTCGCGTTGGCAGGTGGAATTGTTTCACCCCGTGCGCTGAAAATATCAGCAACAAAAACAGTTTTTATTGCTGGTAAATAAGCAATGACGATTTCTTCAGCGTGGGGATTAGGCCCGACATTAAAGAGTTGGATTTTTCGCGATCCTCGTCCAAGAGTATATTTTTCAGCAAAACTGGAAACAGATATTTTCTCCGGCGTGCCTTTATTATTGCCTATATTGCGCGGCGCAGTACCAATGAGAGAAACAAATTCTTCATTGCCGGGTGTTGTAAGGATGGGAATGCCCGCCTCTAAAAACCCGTAAATTCCACCAGAATGATCAAAGTGATGGTGAGTTGGTACGGCGCGTTTAATTTTTCGGCTTGGAAATTTTTCGCCAATAGTTCGTACAATGTCACGCGCGGCTTGCGTAGATTGAGGGGTTTCTAAAACTGTTATCCCATCACGATTATTAACGAAGATAACATTATATCCCTGGGCGGCATTCGGAATAAAATAGATGTTTTTTGCAAGCTCTTCAATTTCAAGTGTACGAGGGGCATTGCTGGCCCCTGTAAATGGATCATTTTGAGCGGCGCCTTCTGGCTCAATAAAAAGTGCGCCATCAACGGCGTTGAAATTTACATCAGTGATGTCGGCAACAATTGTTGTGATACCTTTTTGGCGAATTGTTATTTTATGAGCAAGTGAAAATTTATTGACCGGTTTGAAGTCTGTAAAAGTTTTGATTGTCGAAATATCACCCCACTGTTCATGAGCACTGATGTGTTCGGCTTTTGTTAAGGCGCCGTTTTCATTGTTAAAATATAAATTTTGCGTACGGTTTAAATCGTCTGCAAACGTTACAATGGAATATTTTTTTTCGTCTTTACTCACTGTGCCTGCATAACGCAGCGATGCAGAGTGATCACTCAGACTGAGAAGAAGATCAGCATTGGTGATTGTGCGGTCAATGATATTTTCCCCAACAGAAGTGTCAATTAAAGCGACTGCATTTTGCCCGGCAAGGTAAACCCAATCCGGACCTGCGCCGCGGACATAGCGAAAACCAAGATTTTCACCGTTGTAATTTTCGATGGCAGTACGCCCATTCGAATGATGGGTCACTGAGCGAAAGGCATTGCCAAGGGTTGGCTCTAAAGTGGGTGTTGGGGCCTGCCCTGGGTTGGCGTTCATTGTAGAAAAAGTAATTTGTGAATTACGAAACTGGGATAACGCGTCATATCCACCAGCGGCGTTAATCGCGCGGTTCAATACTTGTTGTGCCTTGGCTTGCGCGCTTAAAGCCGGTGATTGGGTTTTATCGTCAGCATGGGCCGTTAGCGTGATTGTACTCAATGATAAGCCACCGATGAGAGCCAGGGCGGGCAGGATAGCGCTTTGGCGAAGTATGCGCGTTGGGGTCTTTGGCATTTTCAGGTTTCCTTGTGGTTTTTACAATTTTATTGGATTCAACCTAGCTTTGATATATCGCTCAAGGCCGCGTGTGGGCAAGCGATTGGCGGTTGTATAAGTAAGGGCAATGTTCAAGTTTGCGTTATTTTGCCCTCAAATCTGTAATCTGCTGCTGATCCCGGGTGCTAAGCCCTTTTGTCGACTCTTTCATGCATGGCTTAGGGGGGGAGAGGCAATTTGGAGTTTTTAGGCCGCATGAGCGTAATTGCCCCAAAATTTGTGTATTTATTGGTTTTCCTGTTAAACTGCTCACGATTACAGCCCTTGTAGCTGGGGGTACGCTTATGCAAGGGGCTGAATTGGGCTCTTGAAACATCGATTGCAGGTTTGACTGAAACGATGGTGAGTATGTTTTAGGGGCTAATAGGGGTGATTTTGAGATGGCATTTTTTCTTAAAACCAAAAACAGTAAGGGCATGATTGGCCCCGCTAGCACGAACAACAAGACTGACCAGCGTATGCAAAAGGCGGGGACGTCAAAGGCGCATAAGAAAGTGACGTCGGGCAAGCGGGGACTGTCAGATACGCAGACATTCGAGTCCCGGCGCGAGCCGGTTCTGGATGCGATAGCCCCGCAAGAAGGCGGATTGGCAGATGTTTCCACCTCGACTTTAGGGTCACATCTTCTTTTGTGTTCTCACTCAATCGAGAAGCATCAAGATGAAATTTCAGGGCGCATAAATCGCTTGCGCGGTGCCATGTCGGAACGATTGTCGGGTGAAGCGCGCTTGATTGCGCAGGGCATTCGTTTGCTGGTTGGTCTCGTGTGGTTATGTGTGGCCTTGGTTTTATTTTTTGGTATTGGGCCCTATGCGCCGCCAGAAACGCTGACATCAAATATTCCCAGACATCATGCTTCTGCTTTGGGTCAGTTGTTTCTAATTGCGGCGATGCCGGCCTGTTTGTTTGCAATTGTAGCGGGGGTTTATGTTTCTCAATCTGCCGGCTCGAACCGACGAGTACGACAGGCGGCAGAAAATCTAGGTTTGCATATTGCGCAGGTTGCCAGAGGCTTTGATGAAAAGCTCTCGGCTTTGCTACGCGATGTTAATGAAGAGAAAAATCCGGCTATCGCGGCACAAAATCTTTCATTAGCT
The DNA here is from genome assembly GCA_964479275.1 of uncultured Caulobacterales bacterium. GTDB lineage: Bacteria > Pseudomonadota > Alphaproteobacteria > Caulobacterales > Parvularculaceae > CALLPQ01. The sequence goes on along the minus strand of CAYZLR010000035.1, from coordinate 29,393 downwards.
CATATGACGGCGTTAGAAGCGCAAATATTCTTTAGGCGGTTGAAGTTTTTACATGGGGAGCCAAGGGCTGAAGCGCTGCGTGAATTAAGGCGGTTTTTAAAAGGGGGTGACGCGTACGGGTCAGCTTTGGGTACGAGCGTATTGAGTTTTTTTCTGGGGGCTTTGGTATCATTTTTTATCTTTGGCGAAAAACCGACCCCCTCTACGACCGCAGCGTCCCCACCTGATATTTTGCTTTATCCTGGTCTTTTCTTCGCCCTGGTCATTGGCGGTATGATCTATGTTTTCGCAGGCGTCCTCACCCACGCATTGGTTCCGACTTTTACCGGTTTAAGCCGAAAATCTCTCAACGATGCTCTCGATAGTTTGCGAAGCGCCTATACGGCTGATAATGCACCGCGATTTGTTGAGGTTATCCGGAGAGTAGAGGAATCAATGGCGGGATTCCAAACCCGTCTTCAAGGCATCAGCGCCAGTCAATCGCGCAAAGCGGCTCTGGCTCCTCGTGAGAATCAAAATGGGTCTAACCTTTGTGATCGCGCCGATGAAGCGCAAACCGATCTTAAAGGGCGAGCTCGAGATTTACCCTGGCGCAACCGCGATGATTCTGTGCGTTTCGTTGATGCGGGGTTTCAGTCCAGTCCTGACCCTTTCTCTCACAAAGCGGCAAGTGTCCGCATAGACGGCAATGGTAAGGCGAATCCAAAAAATATCTCGAAATAAGAGGGTGATCAGATCTTGACGGAGCGCAATCTGTGCTGGCTTGTGTTTTCTCCCTTTTTTGGAGAAATAATTTTCCCCAAAATGGATTTTTTTTATCTTTTTTTTGGGGACAACTGACGTCTGAGTCGCCCCCGAAACATCCCAATGATCACGGCGGTTTTTATGAGATTTGCGACTTTGTCGCTTAACTTAAGGGGCGCACAAAGTGCGCTCTGTTAATAGATTGTTAATAAAAAAATGACAATCTGGTCATAACTTCATATTGACGTTCGAAGCGGTGTCTATCACTATATGTTGTGTCGAATGGCCGATAAGGGTGATTTGGCATTTCATAGAATAAGCAAGAATATCCAGGCGATTGATCGCGCCAGTGGGACTCTTTTGTGCAACACGGGTCATGGAAATTTTTGTGCATTTTATGGGATTTTGGTGGCGTAAAACAATTTCGGCCCGGGGCGGTCATCATTCATAGAGTTTAAGGGAAGAAACATGGCGTTATTGGATGCGGTACAAGAAGCGGCAGCGGTTCAAGAGACAATTGAACCCCTGGAAAAGCCTCAAAATGCTCCACAACCGGCCAAACCGGAGTTGAAAGTTGTACGCGAGATCAAGCTGGATCATAGCCGAGATGCGCTTTTGACTGAATTTGGTAAAACGACAATGGAAGATCGTTATCTTCTTGAGGGAGAGCGGTTTCAAGACATGTTTGCGCGGGTTGCGCGCACATATGCTGATGATGCTCATCATGCCCAGCGTCTTTATGATTATATCTCCAAGCTTTGGTTCATGCCGGCGACGCCAATACTTTCCAATGGCGGGGCCTCGCGCGGTTTGCCAATTTCCTGCTTTCTAAATGGGGTTAGCGATAGCCTTGATGGTATTGTTGGCACTTGGAATGAAAATGTTGCCCTTGCGTCGAATGGCGGCGGTATTGGGACATATTGGGGCGGAGTCCGCTCGATCGGTGAGAAAGTCAAGGGCGCGGGCGCCACGTCGGGGATTATCCCGTTCATCCGTGTCATGGACAGTTTAACCCTTGCGATCTCCCAAGGGTCTTTACGTCGTGGTTCAGCGGCTTGCTATCTCGACGTTCATCATCCTGAAATTGAAGAGTTTTTGGAAATTCGTAAACCGTCGGGAGACTTCAATCGCAAGAGTTTAAATTTACATCACGGCATCAACATCACTGATGAATTTATGGAAGCGGTGATGAAAGATGAAGAATTTGGTTTGCGCAGCCCGAAAGATAATGAAGTGTTGCGTACAATTAATGCACGCAAATTATGGCAAAAAATTCTTGAGATCCGGTTGCAAACCGGTGAACCTTATTTGTTGTTCTCAGACACGGTGAACCGACAAATGGCAAAACATCAACGCGACTTGGGCTTGAAAGTGTCTACCTCTAATCTGTGTTCAGAAATTATGCTGCATACGGGCAAGGACCATCTTGATAATGAGCGCACAGCGGTGTGCTGTCTCTCTTCTGTCAACGCTGAGAAATATGAAGAGTGGAAAGGTGATGAGCGTTTTGTTGAGGATATTATGCGTTTCCTCGATAATGTTTTGCAAGAGTTTATAGACGAGGCGCCCGATACGATGGCTCACGCAAAATATTCTGCGATGCGCGAGCGCTCTGTTGGATTAGGGTTAATGGGCTTTCACTCTTTCTTACAAGCCAAAGGCATTCCGTTTGAAAGTGCGATGGCGAAATCCTGGAATATGCGTTTGTTCAAACATATACGCATGGGGGCTGACGCCGCTTCCGTGAAGTTGGCAGAAGAGCGCGGCGCATGTCCGGACGCAGAGGAAGTTGGCATTAAGCAGCGGTTTTCTCATAAAATGGCGATTGCTCCGACGGCTTCAATCTCGATTATATGCGGCGGCACGTCTCCATGTATCGAGCCAATTCCGGCCAATGTATATACCCATAAAACCCTGTCGGGTTCGTTCACCGTTAAGAACAGTGCGTTGGAAGCTGCGTTAGAAGAAAAAGGTCAAAATACAGATGATGTATGGGCTTCTATTCTTGAGCATGAAGGCAGTGTGCAGCATCTGGATATCTTATCTGAAGATGAGAAAAGTATTTTCAAAACAGCCTTCGAAATTGATCAGCGCTGGGTGATTGATTTGGCCGCTGACCGCTCTCCATTTATTTGCCAAGGGCAATCTGTAAATGTTTTCATCCCCGGTGATGTCGACAAATGGGATCTTCACATGTTGCACTGGACTGCATGGGAAAAGGGTGTCAAAAGCCTTTATTATTGCCGCTCAAAGTCTGTTCAGCGTACGTCTTATGCGGGTGCTGAGGGGGGCACTAATGATGAAGCGGAAGGCACAGACGCAATGATGGCCGCCGCCGCCCCCACAGATTATGATGAGTGCCTCGCTTGTCAGTAGATGGCGATGCAATTTTGAAGTTCAGTGACGATATTGCGAAATGGCAAGATCCAAAAACCTTACAAGAAAGAGTTAGGACCTTCAAAGAAGAAAACGGAGTGTCCAGGAAAGACTTAGCATGCGTTCCAGCGCTAAACTCTTGGGAAGAGGCATATTGTGCTTCCAGATTTGCCGCGACGGTTAAAGCGAAAAACGTTCGCCATATTTGCAAAAATGGAAAAGTAGATTTTGAAGTGGAATGGCCATCGGGTAAGAGAAGGTTTTTAGAAATAACAAGTGCTGATGCGCCTGATCGTAGGCCTGGACTAGGCGATAGCAATTTTAAGTACGATGAAGGTTTGGATTGCAATATGCTCAATGAGCATTACTTGTGTACGAATAATGCCAAAGAAGCTGTTAGTGTTGCTGTATCTAAAAAATCACAAAAAAATTATCCAGATAACACTATTTTGTTAATTTACTTGATAGGCTTTTGGCCCCATCCAGAAGAAGAGATTTGGGCAAATGCTCTGACTGAGGGTTGCTCAGATGGCAGAGGAAAATTTGTGGGCATTTACATTCTTAATGGTGGTCACTTGTATCAAATTTCACGAGGCATTGAGCTAAATTGGAAAAAAATAGATGTGGTAACAAACTAAATTTGCGTATAAACCGCAAAAGGCCATTCGCATTCAAGCAAGAGCCTTGCCTTATTATGGATAAAAGAAATTGAAGCGGCGCTCTGCTTGTATGGTTCCAAAAAGCGCTCTACACAGAGAAAGCTATGTCTCTTTTTAACTGTGGGAACGAATTATCATAATAGGGTTTGCTTCTCGTAACAATCACAATCCACATTTAGCTATATGGGCGAGCGTAACTTTGGAGGCTGGTGGTTTTCCTAATTGTTCGCAAATCCATTGGCTGGTTTCAATCATTTTATCGAGATTGACCCCCGTTTTTATGCCCGAACCCTCCAGCATGTAGATTACATCTTCACTAGCTACATTGCCTGATGCCCCCGGCGCATAGGGACAGCCGCCAAGCCCAGCGATAGCACTATCGAATACGCGCACACCCTCCTTCATGCTGGCTTGAATATTGGCAAGGGATTGTCCGTATGTGTCATGAAAATGGCCAGCGATAGCCGTAACGGGGATTTTTTCTTTTACCGCGCGGATCAGCGCCGTTGTTTCGCCAGGCGTACCGACGCCGATTGTGTCTCCAAGCGATATTTCATAGCAGCCCATTTCAAATAGTCTTTCAGACAGATTCGCTACGGCGTAGGGATCAACGGCGCCCTCATAAGGACACCCTAATACGCACGATACATATCCTCGTACACGGACATTATCGCTTTTTGCGCGCTCTAAAACTGGTGCAAATCGCGCCAGACTTTCTGCAATTGAGGCATTGATATTTTTTTGACTAAAGCTTTCCGATGCAGCAGCAAAAATAGCGATATGATCAGCGCCCGCTTTTCGTGCAGCCTCATACCCTTTGAGATTGGGCGTTAAGACCGGGTACGCAATATTTTCCTGTTTTGAAATCCCGATCAAAACTTCATCACTTGCCGCCATCTGTGGAACCCATTTGGGAGAGACAAAAGCCCCCGCTTCAATTTGCGTCAGGCCAGTGGTTGAGAGGCGATTGATCAACTCTATTTTCGTTGCAGGCGAGATTGCTTGTTTTTCGTTTTGCAAGCCATCACGAGGCCCAACTTCGACGAGGGTGACCCTATCACTCACGAGTCTTTATCCTTTACCCAAGATGGTTTCCGTTTTTCCAAAAAGGCATTCATACCTTCTTGTCCTTCTTTGCTGCCGCGTCGCTCAGCGATGCGCTCGGCTGTATCTTCGCGGGTTTCCGTACCAATCGGTTTACCCGCAACGGCTTTGATTAATTGTTTGGATTTTTCAAGTGCCTCCGGTCCACAACCCAAAATGTCTTTCACCGTATGGGCTAACGAGATTTCGAGTTGATCAGCTTTGACAAGTTTATGGACCAGGCCAATATTTTTTGCCGTTTCACCATTAAAGCGTTCGCCGGTCAGAAAAAACCGTCTTGCTTGGCGAGCACCAATCGCTTCAACGACAAAGGGCGAAATTATACCCGGAATTAGTCCAACGCGCGCTTCAGTGAGGCCGTAAAAAGCTTCATCGCTGGCAATAGCAATATCACATGCCGCAATAATTCCAATTGCACCGCCAAGCGCAGGGCCGTTGATGAGAGCTATTGTGGGTTTGGGAGAATCATAGAATGCTTCCAGCATGTGCGCGAGGCGCCTCGCATCATCTTTGTTCTCCGATGCAGAATATTGGGCTGCAGCACGCATCATGTTTAGATCGGCCCCTGCGCAAAAACTGTTTCCAGCGCCAGTGATGACAATGACACGGACGGCATCATTGTTGGTGAGTTGCCCCATGAGATTGCAGAGTAGGTCGAGGCTTTCATTATTAAAAGCGTTTCTGACCTCAGGCCTATTCATCGTGATTCTGGCAACACCATTGGAGTCAATTGAGGCGATTGCAAGTTGGTCGGTCATAGATCTTTCCTTATGATCAGCATGTTGCTTAAAATTCAGACTTTATTGTCTTGAGAGACAGGTAAAGATGGACTTTGATGGCAAAGCCATTTGGCGTTCGATGTATCGAAAATTTTGTACTAGATATATCCCCAAAGTAGCATGCGAGCAATGATTGCCGAAAGGGAGATGATGACCCACGCTGTTAGTCGCAATCGCAAATCGGTGTACCAGCTTGGCCAAATGTTTCGGCGCACCATTGCTTGGTCTCGTGTGTAAAGCCAAGCAAAAATTAATGCGATAAAGAATGCACGCCATAAACTTCCCAGGGAGAAAAAGAAGTAGCCATTTGGTAAGACCATGACCCAGGCGATAAGAGCCGCGATCATAGAGGGAAGATAGGCGAAAATACTACTTTTATTTTGCTGCAAATGTACACCCGTTCCCATACCGGCCATGAAAGCGGCAATAATAGCTGCATATGCAAGAGTCCCTTTTGCCATGGTTTGGGCGAGGCCACGGTCTACAATCCAGGGTGAGAGCCAGATAATGATTACCCCAAAACCAAAGGGGATAAGACCCGAATAGCCAAGACGGCGCATGGCTTTATAGGCATTACGATTATCATTGCGTTCACCAGAGGAGGGCGTTTGTTCAAAAGGATTCATATGGCTTCCCAGATCAATAAAGCCTTATGATAGGCGTTTGTGGGGACGGGGTCAAAACCCATATATCAACCCTTGCTTGAGGGGCTTCAATATTTCTATTTTGCCGTAACCGCCTATGACGATAAGTACCGATATTGTCATCATAAAAAGCGATCTAGTTGATCAATGTCGCGATTGCAGCGAGAATAAATGCGGTCTCCATAATAATGGTCAATGGCATGCGGACACCCAAATACCAATTAGGTGCACCAGATCCTTCGCGGGTTTCACGCAAATCGTCCCATAATAATAATGGCAATACAGTGATAATAATGAGGAAACGGATTAAATTATTTTCGAGAAAAAATACCGGTATGGCAACAAGTATTGGCCAGATACCCCCGAAAAGATTCATAAAATTAGGGCCACTATCGCGCATGACGGCTACGCCCCATCGCACGCCGCCAAAGAAGGTGAGCAATATGCCACCATACAGAATCAAAAATGCTTTCGCATCAACGCCATAATCATTTGGCCGCAGCCATAAAAAAATAACGGATATAATAGGAGGTAGAGAGCCAGCATAGGTCATGAGTGCGGCTGCTTGAGGAAGGCTGCTTTCTCCAGGTTTAGTGTGCGGTATAGTCATTGATAACCCCTCTTGCATTTGAAGGTTGATAAAATCAGATTTTTCTAGATCATCGCTATGATTGACACGAATTATCCTCTCTTCTTCATATAGGCAATTGTAAGGTGGCGCAAAAGGCAAGGGGATAATCTGCCGCACATTCTCAGCAATAGACGATCAAAAATTCCAGCTTATTTGTGTAATGGGCCGGAGAGAGAATTGGGCAACAAAGTGCACACTGATCTTATTCGTGATTTTGAGGCTTATGTAAAAAAATCTATTTTTTTTGGTTGGCGCCGAGTGACATCTATCATTACCCCGATGGGTAACAAAATGGCCGTAACCCATAAGGGCCAGCTTGCTTGATGCCAAATACCATCACTGACCCAGAGATTTAAAACCTCATAGCCGAAGGGAGTTGTCGTCAACCATAAGAATAGAGTTAGGGTTGGAGCCAGTGCAAAAAGAGGTGTTAAGCTCAGTAAATACCAGGGAAAAATAATCGGACTTATGATCATCGGGACCGAGAAGGTCAGTAAGATCGATAATAAAAAATTTTTCCTTTTAGCGAAAATCGCGGCGATGAAAAAAAGAGTAACAGCAATGAGCAATAATATTAGCCATAACATGCTTGTTGATAATTTAGGTTCTAAAAAGGCAAAAAGCGGTGATCCACCTCGCCATTTTTCAAAAAATACAGTTACGGCCCCGATGGGGGTGGATCCTAAAAAATAAATCGTACCATAAATTAATATCAAAGTTGCTGTGGCACCTATTAAAGTCAGCATTGTCTTTCGAATGCCGACAGCAAATAATAAAGGGCCTAAGATCAATATAGGGATAAATTTAACGCTAGCGCCTAGTCCAATCGTGATTCCGGCCTTTATGAAGTGTTGTTTTTTTAAAAACCACAGGCAGAGAACGATCAATAAAATCATGACTCCGTCGAGATGTGCGCCAATACCGATCTCCATTATCAAAAGAGGCGCGAGGGAAAAAAGGGGAAAGTGGCGGGCCGCCCCAATTTTCGTTGTTAAGTCTTTCATAAAAAAGAGTGCTAATATACTCGAGCTAGTTAAGATTATTTTCCAAATAAAAAATCCGTAAACGGGCCCCCCCAAAGCTGAAATAGCAAAAAGGAATAATGCACCGGGAGGATAAATCGTTGGGTATTGACTGTGCTCCTCGGGGGTAGGCCAAATGCTGCGTAGCTCTTGCGATACGGCCATATCTGGTGTCGTATTATAAGGATCTAGCCCTGCTAAAAGGACGGCGCCGTCCCAAAGATAGCGCTCAGAATCATTTGAGGTAAAGCTGTGTATGGGTATTAAAAGAAGTCGTGCCAATAAACCGATGATGAGTATATTATTGATCGACAAATCACCGCGCATCCATGCCCAAATCATCAGGCATGTTAACATGAGTTGAAGTAAAATATAATTTAGCCCGGTATATTCTGGTGGTAGAAGCGGAATCGCGTAACTAAAACTGCATGCGAGAAGAAAAAGAGTAGCGAACGCGGCATGGGAGCTTTTGAACGAGGGTGCTGCGTTGGGCACGTTCGATCCTGTTATGCCTATGCCTTTACGCATTAAATCCAAGCATCATTTGCGTCGCCATTACGTTTTTTTGTATCGAATTCTGGCGTCGCCGTGTCAGCAGACTTTGAAGGCCAGTATAATAAAAGCCAATCGTGAAAAGTGAAAGAAAGGGGACCACGATCCAGTATTGGTTGTGAATAGCAATCATCAAATAACCTAGATAAAATGTTCCAATGATGACTTCGAGAGTATCAGCCCAGATAGATTGCACTGCAAAATAGCCAGAGGTCTTTTTTAAGTGTTGATCTGTAGCGCTACTATTTTCAGTGATGTCTCCTGTTTTTGGGGTGCGAACGAATTCTGTTACATGCCCCATCAATGCCTCTAGAACGGCCCGTCCATTATTGACAGCAAGTCCAATTGAGGTTGCCAGTAAAGCCGGTAAGACGATCAACTTATCAGACATTCGTCCGTAGAGAAGCTTTTGGCTGTAAATGAAAAACCAGGCATGACTTAGGCTCGCAAGAAAAAATAAAGGAATATCGAGCCAGGCTAAAAAATGCCATCCCGCTTGTTCACGTAAATGGATCGCTGGTAAAAGAAAGAAAAGGCTATCAATGAGCATCAATAAATAAGAGAAATTACCTGTGAGGTGAAATGACGCTTCTATTTTTTTGGAAAGGTTGATTTCGCTTTTCCAGATTTTGGCCAATATCGTTTTCATCACTTCAATTGCGCCTTTAGCCCAACGATGTTGCTGAGATTTGAAGGCGCACATATCTATAGGAAGTTCACTCGGACAGCCGTGTTCATGGAGATATTTGAATTTCCAATTTTTCATTTGTGCACGGTAACTTAAATCCAAATCCTCTGTGAGTGTATTGGCTCTCCATCCACCAGCATCCAAAATTGCCTGTTTACGCCAAACCCCGGCAGTGCCGTTAAAATTGAAAAACACACCATTATAATCTCGTGCTACTTGCTCGATACCAAAATGAGCATCTAACATAATCGATTGAATACGCGTCAATAAATTTTGGTTTGTATTCAGGTGAAACCAACGGGTTTGTACCATCCCAATCTCAGGGTCATTGAATTGATGAACGATTTTTTGCAAAAAATCTTCAGCAGGAATAAAATCGGCATCAAAGATCGCGATCAACTCACTATCAGTATAGGCTAGCGCTTCTTGTAACGCGCCAGCTTTGAATCCAACGCGATTTTTCCGATGGATATGTTGAATGTTGACGCCGTTTTCTTGGTGGTCTTCGACGCATTTACGGGCAATATCTACGCTATCATCCGTGGAGTCGTCGAGAATTTGAATTTGTAGCTTATCCTTTGGATAGTCGAGGGCTACCATCGCATCAATCATCCGTTTAACCACAAACCGTTCATTAAAAATCGGAGCTTGTACCGTTATTTTAGGGTAGTCTTTTTCTTGTAGCGGATAGGATTTTTGGTGTTCTAGGTATTGATTTTTTCGCGAATTCTTTGTGGTGTTTTTAAAGGCTTTTCGAGCGGTAAGGGCATGTTTTACTCTGTGTGCTCCATAAATGCATAACGCAAATACCAGAAGGTAATGTACAGCAAGAATAATAATGGATACGACGGTCATTGTGCAGGCCTTTGTTACAAAAAATATGCTGAAGTGGATGTAATCTATTCGAGTTAAAAGAAAACATCCATTTCAATTTCTAGGAGATTATTTAAAATTGCCCAACGATTGCAAATTGTACGGCGGTACCAGCGAGTGTATTTTCGCCGTAAATATTCGACGTACCTGTAACTTCGACAGCAAATTTTTTGTTAACCTTGTAACCAAGCGTATATTCTAATTTGCCAAGGTCAAAAGCGAGCGGCAAACTAGGGTTTGCGGAGTTTGCGACATCAATGATTTCATCAGCATTGCCAAGACCAATTGTGCCATCAAGTTTAGTTCTAAAATAGGAAGCGTCTGATAAATCAAACCCATACTCCACAAGGTAGCGGAACTCGTCAACTGGTGCATCCGCGCGGAACCGATATCCAGCCTCAAGACCAAAATAGCCGAGAGCCCCAAGGGATTTGCCAATGAGTGCGCGCCCTTCAACGTCGATTTGTCCGTTACCAAGAGGAAGGTCGGCATCTTCATCATACAAGAAGGGGGCTTTGAAAAGGCCCTGTACGGAGAATACAACGGGCTCATTGGTAATGTTATAGCGCAAACCAAGGTCAACATCACCAACGCCAAAATTATCTGTACTGGCGCCATTAGCTGTATTGCGTAAGTCTTTTACGGCTGTTGCGGCAAAAAACGTTAAATTATCTTCGATCCCATATTCAAGATAGAAACTTGCATTAACATCACGAAAGCGTTCGAACCCATTAAGATTATCATCGCCAAAACGCGAAGATGTTGCAAAATAATTGATTGCAGCTTTTGAGTACACTGCCCCCTTCTTTGCGGTCCATGCCCCTGCGAGTGCTTGGGTCGGAATTAAAGCAAATGCTGCTCCGACTAAAAATAAGATTACTGAATTCTGATGTTTATATATTGTCATTTCGCCCGTCATTCTTTTTCTATTTTGTTTTTCTCGATATGACGAATGCCTATTTCGCGCACAAAAATGATGACTTATGGATTAAATTTTAAGGATCCCTATTTGTGTATAAGCACTCGATTTCACTAGTGCACTATGACTATTTTAGGTATAATGTTGAGTAACAAAGTCATCGTGTAAGATCACAATGAAAGGGGATGAGATCACCACACGGTGAGCGGGCTTGCGGGGCAGCATTTATGGCTCGCATGAGATGCTAAAATTTATTGTGAATTATCCGAAGAGTTGTTTTCTGCAACTTCTTTTAGATTTTTTAACCCTTTTTCATAGTCACTGCCCAGTATGCGATCCATAAAAAAACCGGCATATGTTGCCATGGGTTTCATTAAAACTGGTACACCCTCGCGCATATTGGTTTCGAGTTTCCATTGCACATTTGTGAGATCACCATTTGCCCCTTCAGGGGTTAAAAGGATTGTCGCTTTTGCTGTGCCTTGGCTTTGAAAACTTAAGAACGAAACAATTTTTTCCGGATGCATCATGGCAGCGATTTTTTGACTACCAGAACCCACCTGAGGGTGTTGACTGACCCAGTGCATTTTTTGTCCAAGTCCCTCACCCTCGATGATAAACTCTGCATCGGGATCAATATTGGCCCATGGGGACCATTGCCTCCATTGATGAAAATCACTGATGAGGGGGAAGATATTCTCTCGCTTTGTTTCAATTGTGATTGAGCGCTGAACGCTAACTTTGTCGGGTAAAATATATCCAGCAACAATAATCAGCGCTAATAAAAAGCCAAAACCATGTAGAATAGAACGAGCAGAAATTTTCATCCACATCTCTCCCTGATGACGTCATCATAAGCTAAAAAAACGGGAGCGTCACGAATGAATTGGTTTGGTGGCAGAGGCGTGTTGGTTGGTGTTGTTGCGAGAGTTATAAAATAACATATGACCCGTCATCAGACGAGCCATTTGATTGATCGCAATTGCTTCGCACAGGGCGCAGAAAGCTTTTATTTAGAAGCTTTCTTAGAGGTGCGATGATCTGTTTTTTCTTTAATCCGCGCTGATTTCCCGCGGCGATCGCGTAGATAATAGAGTTTTGCTCGGCGCACCTTACCCCGTCTTACGACAGAGATGCTGTCAACGAGCGGAGAGTAGATCGGAAATACCCGTTCTACGCCTTCACCAAAGGAGATTTTGCGAACCGTAAAGCTTTCATGGAGGCCGCCACCACTACGGGAGATGCAAACCCCTTCAAAGGCCTGAATTCGCTCGCGTTCACCCTCGCGCACCTTCACATTGACACGAACAGTATCACCAGTGTCAAATTCAGGAATGTCTTTGTTTAATTCTTCAATATGCTCTTTTTCGAGCTGCTCAATGATGTTCATAATCCGCGGTCCTTCTTGTTTGAGCGCCGGATAGGACCGTTTTAGCCAGATTACTCATCGCAATCATTTTTGGCGCAATATCTCTCAAAGAGATCCGGTCGTCGCGTTCGCGTTATTTCTATCGCTTGTTTATGCCGCCATTCGGCGATCTTTTTATGATTGCCGGAGGTTAAAACTTCCGGAATTTCTCTTCCTTCAAACCTTTGGGGTCTTGTGTAATGAGGATATTCCAGCAAATCGCCTTCAAAACTTTCCTCACCTAAAGAAGATGCGCTGCCTAATACGCCGGGAATGAGCCGAACGCAAGCCTCTATTAAGGCCATTGCCGCAATTTCTCCCCCAGCAAGGACGAAATCGCCTATTGAGACTTCTTCAATGGCCCTGGCGTCCAATAATCTCTGGTCCACTCCCTCAAATCTTCCACACAAAGCAATTAAGCCAGGCCCTTGGGCAAGGCTTGCGGCCCGCTTTTGGGTGAATGGTGCACCCCTGGGTGAGAGATAGAGGATTGGGCGCTCACTTGTGGCGTGTTGATCGAGCGCATTCGCTAATATATCGGCACGCATCACCAAGCCGGCGCCTCCTCCCGCAGGCGTATCATCGACTGAGCCATAAGCATTGTCCGAGAAATCGCGAATTGAGACGGTATCAATATCCCACAAACCTTGCGCGCGCGCACGTCCTAATACGGATACATCTAACGGGCCGGGAAACATTTCAGGAAAAAGGGTTAATATTGTCGAATGCCACATGCGCGTTAGTTAACGATCCATATCGAAGCTGGCAAGTCAACAAAATGAAGGTGTTAATGTTTTGAAAAAACGGGAGCGAAAGAGGATTTGAGATCGCTCTAAAATCTCACGCCCTCTTTTTTGAGCGCGTCTTCAATTTCGTCACGCAAAGCACGTGCTTTTTGCGTGATGTCGATGATGATTTGTCGCGCAATCTTATGATGAGAGAGATTATAGTTTAAGGCACGGGTTAAATTTTCATCTTGCTTGAGAGTTGTCGCAATCTCGATCAAGCTCTTATTATGATCTGAAGGCATGTTATCTGATTGTTGCGTCCATTGCGCAGGCGGCAAACATGGCTGATGAAGCGTGAAAGCTTCAATGCAAGCTGAAGACGTGAGGTAATCTTGCAATGCAAAAGGAATGATGCCGCGAACCATCTTACGATATGGTGGCTCGCTATCCAAAATTGGCAGGGCGCCATTTCGCGAATAGTGTTCTACTATTTTTGAACGTAAATTTTGATCTGCGATGATCTCGAGGCGTCCAGAACTGACCATATCAGTATAGGTTGCTGTTCTGATTTCTGGGGGTGTGAAATCGCTAATGATAAAATAGGCGCGAATGACCTGCCATGCGCTTTTATCGTCCTCAATAGCGCTTATGGTATTTGGTATTTCTTCGAGTTGTCGATTGATTAAATTCAACCGAACCGAAAACATATCGAGCGTTCCCGATAAGTCTTCATGATAGCGTTCTAGGTAGTCGATCTCTGCAATACGTTCTTCACGCGACTCATTCCAGTTTCCAAGCTGTATCCCGATAAAGACACCTATGACCACGATAAAAAAATCAATTGCGATGGCCGTCCAGTTCTGGGCTTGAACATGTTCCGTAATCTTGCGCAGTAACATTTTTTTGCTCTCCAGTTCTTGAGCTTAGCTTTCTTAGTTTTAGGGTGAATTATAAGCGAGTTTGTCTCGTCGGTTAAGATAGAAAACAATCGCTTTCAAGTTGCGTATCGGTTAAGCTTACGGCCAAAAGAGAGATCAACAAGAATAATAGATGATAGAATTTCATTCAGAACAAGACTTTCAAAATTGGTTGAGTGATCAACCAAAAGAGGTCAGTGCCATACTTGCTCTTCGAATGGCGCTGCGGGTATTACCGTTGTTGGACGGAGAAATTTATACCCAGTACATAAATGGTGATAAGTTTATTCTGGCGTTGTTTCGCACAATTGCAATTTCTACGATTGGAAGTTTCGGCTATAATCGAGATGCTGCACTTAATGATATCAATGCAGCAATCTTTGGTATGAGTGAAGCAGATATCAATCTTCGTGGCCATGAGGGGATGTTTAGTGGACATCTTAATACTACGCGTGGCCCTTTATACGCTAATAATCCAGTTATTAATTCTGCTCACCAGTCGCAAAAAGTTGCACTGAAAAACGCTATTAAGATTCGCGATATTCTTTTACATGCGGTAGCCCAAGCTGCGCAGACAATAACTGGGAGCGATCAATTCCATGCCGCTGAGCTGTCTGCTAAGGTTGCAAATCACGCATCTCTGGCAGCAGTTATTGCTGATTTAAGCGAAAACCCGGATATTTGGAAAACCATATCTCTCGACGCTGACTGCATAGAAAAAGGGATAACTGCAGAAGAATTATCTCGGCTTAGTTTGAGGCATCTACAGGACCCTTATAGTATTGCCGCTGAGTTGAGTTGGCTAAATTTAAAAAAAATGTTGTTGAAGCTTAATCCTAATTGGCTTTTTTGGTTGGATTGGTATGACGACCTTCTTCTTGGAGGATTGTATTCTAACTCTTATGAAGAGGCTTTAATCACGTTAACGAGAAAAGATTGGGAGAAACCTCCAGAAGAAGTGAATGCGCAATTAATGGCGTTGAAGGCAGAGTTCGAAGAGAACGAGCCGAATAAAAATTTGAGTGATCAAATGCCTCCACCGACGTTGGGCGATATTCCAGATCAGGATCTTCAAGGTGTAATTATTGTTGAGAGACAGGATCGTGTCTTTGATTTTAGTAACGAAATACTTTCTGTTGATTTCTTGTCTGACCCTGCAGTTAAATCATTATTACCCGAACTCCAAAAAGCTTTGAGCAACGCGATTGAAAAAAGTAGGCAAAACAATCTTGCGAAAGTGAAATTAGAACGATCTTTGATTGAGTTTCGTGCCTTTCTTACAGAAAATGCTGCGTCATTAAATTTGGAAGATGTGCAAGTTTTGTTTTGGGCGAAAGGTATTGCTTTGCGTGGTGTGCTG
This sequence comes from uncultured Caulobacterales bacterium, assembly GCA_964479275.1. GTDB lineage: Bacteria > Pseudomonadota > Alphaproteobacteria > Caulobacterales > Parvularculaceae > CALLPQ01. Next base: position 13,989 of record CAYZLR010000035.1, on the reverse strand, counting down.
AGCGACGAAAAAACTGCAGCCATAAACAAAGATCCGGAACAACCTTGGTTAGAACCAGAGTTTATCCGTCCAGTTGAAGTAGTTGTTCAATTTTTTAATGTTTTAAACGGGAAAACCAAACGAGGAGATGAGCTTGATCAAAATAGTAGAAACCCAGAACCAGACGAGCGTGCAAGAGATGCCAGCGAGTTAATTGACAAGATTTCACAAATGCTTCGTGAATGCCCAGAAATCTTCGCTAGAGGTTTGCCAGATTTTTTAGATGACCTCGGTGAAATTAGTGATAATAATGATTCCATTAATAATGGCACTGAAGGGGTACGAAAAAAAACAACCGAGAATCTTTTGATAGTTATCGCCAAAAAGATAATTACATTACTATCCGCACTATCCACAGGCATTGCTGTTGCGCAAGCTGCCCAACATTTAAGTAAAATAAACATTTTTTTAGCAAAAGCGCATTTTGAAATTTTAGCATTTTTAGAGTTTACATCGACCAAATTGAAACAAATTTATCAATATATACTGAATTTTTTTGGCTCTTGATCAACGGTGCATCGGTCCTAAGTATCCCCCAATCTTATCGATCAAAAGTTTTCAGTGTTTATGAGAAAGCGCTAAAGAGCGCATTACCTAAGCTCGCCTGCTGGATTATCAGGTGAGATTATTTAATCAGGAAAGTTCATCATTATGTCGATGTCATCTGTGACAAATATTATCATTGCTGGTGCTGGTGGGCGTATGGGACGAGCCATTGCTAACACGGTCTTGGCGAGCGATAGGGTCGCGCTAATTGGTGCCGTTGATCGCAAAGGCGCGGACTCAATAGGGTGTGATATTGGCATTCTTGCGGGACAAGGGCCTTGCGGTGTGCTTATCGGGGATGATCTTGGCGCGATCGGTGCGCTCTGCGTTGATCAGCCAACTGTTTTGATTGATTTTACCATGCCAGTGGCAACCACTTATCATGCTAGCGTGTGCGCGCTGCACAATATTGCGCATGTGATTGGTACAACGGGATTGGCTGTTGCTGAAGATCGGCAGATCGAAGAGCAGGCTGGGAAAATCCCCATTGTTAAGGCCGGTAATATGAGTACCGGTGTTACGCTTTTATCAGTGCTGGTCGAGCGTGCAGCAAAAGCTTTGGGGGAAGATTTTGATATTGAGATTAATGAAAGCCACCATCGCCATAAGGTTGATGCGCCTTCGGGGACGGCGTTATTATTGGGAGAAGCTGCCGCTGCGGGGCGCGGGATTGGGCTTGAGGACAGGGAGGTGCGGGTGCGAGACGGAATCACCGGGGCGCGCCGTGCTGGTGATATTGGGTTTAGTGTCGTGCGCGGCGGCGGAGTTATTGGCGATCATGAGGTCATGTTTTTGAGCGAGGGTGAGAAAATTACACTCTCACATCAAGCTATTGACCGTGGATTATTTGCACAAGGAGCATTGCGCGCTGCTTTATGGCTTTCTCAAAATGGCACAGGCCTGCGCCGCCAAGGGCTTTATGATATGCGAGATGTGTTGGCGTTATAAACGATTAAATTTCATTCCTGATTTCTTAAGATTATCCGTTTAGGCTCTAACCTCATATTGTTTGACGATGGGATGAGGTATCGTTTATGCGGATGGAATTGTTAGGCGCAGGTGTTTTTATCATTGCCAGTGTTTTTGCTGTGCAAATGTGGGAACATAAAGAGCAGGAGGCATCTAGTATTGCCCCCCGTGATCATGAGAAGGCGAAACCGGCCTCGCAGCGAAGCTCAATTTATAATCGTACGGTCCATCTGCAAGCTGCCCCCGACCGTCATTTTTATACTGATGGTCATGTGAATAATCGAGCCATGACTTTTGTTGTGGACACAGGAGCTTCTGCAATTGCTTTGCGGGAGAGTGATTATGAAAAATCTGGTTCTTATCTACGCGCTTCTGATTTTACAGTGGGTATATCAACGGCAAATGGCACTACGCGAGCAGCCCGAGTGAATTTAAGCGTCGTAGATATTGGAGGCATCCGAATTCGGGATGTAGAGGCGTTTGTTTTGCCAGATGATAAGCTGCGTGATAATTTACTGGGTATGAGTTTTCTCTCACGCCTTAGTCGATTTGAAACACGTGGGAGAGAGCTTATTCTACACCAATAGTTATATGGGCGCGAATTAAAACCATATAAGTGGAAACTGGCTGGTTTCTTGTTTTGATAGTTTTCCTCAAACGTAAAACCGCTCATGAGGTTATCCGAGCAATTATTTGACTATGAGATCAACTCTATTGTCGTTAAAGTATTTTACGTTTCTGTGGGAACCGGTTGAACTGCAATAAATGCAAAAAAGAAAGACGTAAAATACCTCGGCGATTCAATTTGAAATAGAGTTGCATTCATCAATATTACTCTGGCTTTAGTAAGCTTGGAAGATCTCCAATATCCGCGCCGGCTTGCCGCATGAAAAATTTACGCAAAGGTTCTAGTTTATTGACGACGCCAAGGCCAATATCTCTGGTGAGACGTAAAGGTGCGGCATCATTGGAAAATAATCTATTAATAATATCTGTGCCAAGAGCAAGTGATACACTGTCAAAACGCCTCCATTGCTGATAGTTTTGCAAAACGCTCATATGGCCAATATCGAGACCAATGGAGCGCGCTTCAACTAAAACATCTGCAATCGCTGCGATATCTTTGATCGCCAGATTAAACCCTTGCCCAGCGATAGGGTGAATGGCCCTAGCCGCATCGCCAATTAAAGCGAGGCGCGGTTTGACAAAATTATGTGAGAGATGAAATGACAAAGGATAGGAAAAGCGCCGTCCTTGAATGGCAAGTTTGCCAAGATAGGGACCGAAGCGATCTTCCAGCTCTTTCGCAAAAGCGATGTCATCGAGTTGGATCAGCTGATTGGCGATGGCTTTTTTTTCTGACCAGACTAGCGACGAACGGTGGGGGAAATGCGTGCCTGCTATGGGAGATTGAGTTGAGGTCATTGGGAGAATCGCGAAAGGTCCGCCAGGGAGAAAATATTCTTGCGCAAAACCATCATGTGGGCGTTCATGGGTGATGGTCGCCACCAACCCGGTTTGTTGATATTGCCACTGGTTAACGCGGATACCAGCTTCAGTGCGAAGGCGAGACCTTTTACCATCTGCGCCCAGAATCAAGCTGGCCTTGAGCTGCTGACCATCCTCAAGGGTGGTGCAGGCCTTTGATTTTAGATCAGGTTTATCAAAATCTGATCGGAGGGTGCGCGAGGGGGCATAGAGATTTATCGCATCGGTTTGATCAATTTGATCGAATAGTGCGTTTCTGATGGCTTGATTTTCTACTATCCAGCCAAGAGGGGTTTTGAGATTTTGGTCCAGCTCAGCGCTATCAAAGTGCATATGAAAGCTGGAAAGCCCTCCCTCTCTAAACCGAGATTGATGACGGCCATCCGTGACCAGAATATCTTCAATAGGTTCCGCGAATGGAGCGATCGCATTCCATAATTTCAGACGTTTGAACATACGCATTGATGCATAGGCTATGGCAGTGGTGCGACCGTCAAAATGAGTGGAGCGCAGGGCGGTTGGTGTTTGCCCCTCGATGATGCCGACGGAAAACCCCTCACGGCTTAAAGTGAGAGCAGCGAGGCTGCCCGTTAATCCGCCCCCTACAATGAGGATGTCATAAGTTTTGTTTGTCATGGCCTTATTGTGGAAGCTTGCGGGGATCGCGTAAAGAGATGATTTGGTCTGTGCGGCGATGTGGCCATGTTTTATGGCGTATTTATCAAAATGCCCGGAATCAGGCTTGAGTTTAAAGTGAGCGACGATATAAAGACTCTATGTGTTATTTTGACAATAAAAACTCTTTATCCGCGATTGCCGGGAATATTCCTGCTCAAAAGGGCCTGGTTTGTGACCGGATATTGTCAATTGCAGCGCCGCGCTTGAGCCTCTTCCTGCGTCTACTGATGCTGCGACTTATAGGCGGTCGCTCATAAATTCTGGCCCCTTGTGGGTATGGGTGATCGTCAACAAATCCAGCAAATTTTACTCATAAATTCTGATCGGGGCTCCTGCACATTTAGGCATCATACGGGTTCCCTAGCAAATCGAGACACTTCATGATGATAGACCCAAAGAAAAAATATAATTCATTCGCCCCAATTGCCTTGTGCGATCGGGACTGGCCTAGCCGTCAAATCACGAAAGCCCCAATTTGGTGCTCGGTTGATTTGCGCGATGGTAATCAAGCGCTGATCGAGCCGATGGGACATGAGCGTAAAAAGCGCATGTACCAAACTTTGATCGAGATGGGATTTAAGGAAATTGAAATTGGTTTTCCGGCCGCGTCTCAAACAGATTTTGATTTTGCTCGCTGGTTGATTGATGAGGGGATGATTCCCGACGATGTTACGATCCAGGTACTCACTCAGGCAAGAGAAGATCTCATCACCCGTACCTATGAGGCGATTAAAGGCGCGCGCCGGGCAATTGTCCATATCTACAATTCGACCTCGACTTTGCAGCGCCGGGTTGTGTTTGGTCGTGATCGGGGCGGGATTATCGATATTGCCGTTGAAGGCTCAAAGATTGTTCATGAGTTGGCGGGTCAACTTAAAGGGACGGAAGTTTTGTATGAATATTCTCCTGAAAGTTTTACGGGAACTGAGCTGGAGTATGCGAAAGAGATTTGTGAAGCGGTGATGGATGTATTCGATCCCAGACCTGATAAGAAAATTATTTTAAACTTGCCAGCGACTGTCGAAATGTCGACACCTAATATTTATGCAGATCAAATTGAGTGGTTTCATAAAAATGTTGCGCGCCGGGACAGTTATATCCTTTCCCTACACCCGCATAATGATCGCGGCACCGGCACTGCTGCAGCAGAACTGGGGCTGCTTGCGGGGGCAGATCGTATTGAAGGCACCTTGTTTGGTAATGGTGAGCGGAGCGGAAATGTTGACGTTGTGAACCTGGCTCTGAATATGTTTACTCAGGGCATCGATCCTGAGCTTGATATTTCACATATCAATGATCTGGTAAAAGCTGCTGAATATTGTAATCAGCTTCCTGTCCATCCGCGCCACCCTTATGCAGGAGAATTAGTCTACACCTCTTTTTCCGGATCGCATCAAGATGCGATCAATAAAGGCTTTGCTGCGATGGAAAAAGCCAATTCACCATTATGGGAAGTGCCGTATTTGCCTATTGATCCAGCAGATGTTGGACGTAATTATCAAGCGGTTATTCGCGTCAACAGCCAGTCAGGTAAGGGCGGAATTACATACTTATTGGAACGCGATTATGGACTAAAATTACCGCGCAAATTGCTGATCGAATTTAGCCGGGTTGTGCAAGAGCGTGCTGATAATGAAGGGGCAGAGATATCACCTGAAACCATTTGGGACTGTTTTCATAATGAGTATTTAATGCGCCGACAGGGAGAGTTGGTCTTGATTGATTATGGCATCAATCAGGAAAGTTCTTCTGACAGCGTTGATTTGATGGCTATTTTAGAGCGCGATCATGCAAAAATTGACCTATCCTCATCCGGCAATGGGCCTTTGAATGCCTTCATCACTGGACTTGGGGACGCGCTTGGAAGCTCTTTGCAGATTGCTGATTATAAAGAGCATGCTATTGGAGAAGGCTCTGACACGAAAGCGGTAGCCTATGTTGAGGTTGTCGGCAGTGATAAAAAATCATGTTTTGGTGTGGCCATGCATGAAAACATCATTACAGCATCTTTGTGCGCGATTATTAGTGCTGTGAACAGGCTTTCATCATGAAGCTTTATAGAGGCTCGTGCCACTGCGGAATAATTGAGTTTAGTATAGAAATTGATGATATAGAGCTCACGACATGCGATTGCTCTTTATGCATAAAGAAAAATGCGTTGATGACCAAGGTGCATAAGAATCAATTTTCTGTTCAAGCGGGCGCTGATTTTCTGACCGAGTATCAATGGAATACACATATTGCAAAACATTATTTTTGCAAAAATTGCGGAATTTATACGTTTCACCGCAAGCGGGCTCTGCCTGATCATTATGGTATCAATATTTTCTGCCTAGATGATTTTGATCCTTGCGCATATAAAATACGCGCGACATCGGGTGCTGATATGAGCGTGATCATTGAATGCGCACGTGATGTGTGGCCTGGGCCACGGGTGAAAACGTAAATTAAAGATTATATGGTGATACAGGCTGAACAAAAATGACTTTGCCAATAAAAAAATATCGGTTTTATTCAATAATGGCTGCGCTCATGAGTGCAATCATTTTTATTTGCGTTTGGCCGGTGTATGCTCATGAAGATTCTTCGCCTTTACAGGTGCCTCAAGCCTCACAATTTGTATTCGATAGTTTCCTATTTTTAATCTCAGGCATGGTGGTGATGTTTATGGCTGCCGGGTTTTGCATGCTTGAGGTAGGGTTAGTGCGCTCTAAGAACGCTGCAACAATATGCGTAAAGAATATTTCACTATATGCCCTTTCGGGAGTGATGGTTTGGCTTGTGGGTTATCATTTAATCTATTCGATTGAGCCTGGAGGATTTTTAGGCAATTTTTCTGTCTGGGGCAGCCCTGATGATTTGATCAATGGTGTTCATAGCGCACACTCAGATTGGTTCTTCCAAATGGTTTTTGTGGCGACTTGTGCTTCAATTGTTTCAGGCACATTGGCTGAGCGGATAAAGTTATGGTCATTTTTGATTTTTGTCGCCATGTTAACTGGGCTGATTTACCCCATTTCTGCGTCCTGGCTATGGGGAAAAGGGTGGTTAGAAGCAAGAGGTTTTGTGGATTTTGCAGGTTCGACCTTGGTGCATTCTGTTGGCGGCTGGGCGGCCCTCGCGGGGGCCTATTTACTAGGGCCACGCCATGGACGGTATCGGCGTGGACGAGTTATTCCGATGGTTGGCTCCAATCTTCCTTTAGCCACTCTGGGCACGTTTATTCTATGGCTTGGTTGGTTCGGTTTTAATGGAGGATCTCAATTGGCGCTCGGTACAATTGATAATGCCAAACAAATTTCCCAGATCTTTGTTAACACCAATATGGCGGCTTGCGCCGGAGTTTTATCGGTCTTAGTGGTGACACAGATAATATATAAAAAGGTTGATTTAACCATTCTTTTGAATGGTGCGATTGGGGGTCTTGTTTCGATAACGGCGGATCCGCTCTCTCCTGAAATATGGCAGGCGCTTTTGATTGGTGGATTTGGCGGGATAATTGTAACGATTGCTGTGCCAATTCTCGATCGATTGAAAATTGATGATGTTGTTGGAGCGATCCCGGCACATTTATTTTGTGGTATCTGGGGGACAATTGTTGTGGCTTGGCCCAATCCAGAGGCAAGTTTTGTCGCCCAGCTTATCGGAGTTTTTGCAATTGGTGGATTTGCTTTTGCAACAAGTATTCTGACTTGGACGATTTTGAAATATTCAATCGGTATCCGTAGTCATGTTGACGATGAGCAACTTGGTCTTGATCAGAGCGAGCTCGGTCAGGAAGCCTATCCTGAATTTACCCGTCATTAAAATTTATGATGCTTACAGAACAAGTAATCGCGTTGATTCTGTTTGCTTCTGGCGCATCAGCATCGCCAGGACCAAATAATTTAATGCTGATGGCCTCTGGCGCTAATTATGGTTTTTCAAAGACAGTGCCACACATGTTGGGGGTATGTCTCGGCTTCGTATTTATGGTGATTATGGTCGGTCTTGGTTTAATAGGTCTGTTTGAGACATTGCCGATTTTACAGACAAGTTTGAAAATTATCAGCATTATCTATCTCATTTATCTTGCCTGGAAAATTGCGACAACGCGCATTGTTGCGCCAGCACCAAAAACCAGCAACACCAGTCAAGTTGATGATGGATTAGGGGCATCAAACAGCAAACCGTTTACTTTTTTGCAAGCGGCACTGTTTCAATGGGTCAATCCGAAGGCATGGGCAATGGCTTTAACGTCAATCGGTGTATTTACGCCGGATAATCGCGGGTTGTGTGCGATTATTTTAGTTGCGGTTGTTTTTGGTTCGGTTAATCTTCCAATTGTTAGCGGCTGGGTGGTGCTTGGAACACAATTGCGCCGCTTGTTAAATGACCGGCAAAAAATGCGCATGTTTAATTTAACCGCCGCGCTGTTGCTGATGATTTCCCTTTATCCAATTTTAATTTCTCTCCATTGAGCTCGAATGCGAGATTGACATGAACATGGGTTGATAATCAGGTGGCTCGTAAGTTTTTTTCATAAATGGGAAAGTTTTTTGAAAAAGGTTAACGCTTGTTAACCCTTTTTCGCGCCGGTCATGACATAATTTCCGGAAAATCGTTTCGCCGCCAGAACTGACATGGCCAATACGCGCCGTTAATGATCAAAATTAAAATTCAAGATTCTAATGCCCATGCCCCGAAAAATTTCAGTTGCAAAAAAAAAGAGCCAACCCGTCCCCGGACTTCCAGAAAGTTCACTAGACCGTTTCAAGCGTTTTACGCGCCGCATTGTTATGCGAGCAGGGGGCGGCGCTTTGATCTTGTTATCAATCTGGCTCCTTATTGCCTTGCAGAGTTTTTCCATATCAGATCCGTCCTTTAATACGGCGACAGGTGCTGACGTACAAAATGTGACAGGGGTGGTGGGCGCCAGCATTGCAGATTTTTTGCTGCAAACCATTGGTGGAACAGTTTTTTTATTGTTAGCGCCGATGATGATATGGGGAAGTGTTGCGGTGCTCAGGGGAACACCTGACAAAACCAGTCGCACAGTTTGGTGGCGCATATTACTAACGCCCATCGTGATTCTATCGAGTTCGGGGTTGTTGGCGTGTTTTCCTATTCCAGCCAGTTGGCCATATGCTGTGGGCATAGGCGGTGTTGTGGGCGGGGCCTTATCGGGTGCGTTATCAGCAGCTTTTGCCTCGCTCTCGCCGCCTCTTCCTATTTTATTTTGTGGAATGATCTTTTTTGCCGGTCTTGCCTACACTTATCCAATTGTATGTGGATTGACTAGCGACCGTCTCGAAGCGGCTTTGGATATTGTTGAAGTTGCATTTTTCGATTTTCTCTCTGCTGCCGAAACCGGGTTTTTAAAACTGATGACCCTTGTGCAAGGGCGCTCTAAAGCGGGATATGACGATGAATTGCGAGATGTGTTGAGCGCTGCTGAAGAAATCGAAGCGGGTTATGTCGATGATCCCTCTTTCGATGACAAAGATGCTGGATTAGGCACCTTGGAGCAGGAGGATCAAGAAGTGGAAATGGCGCTTGCCACTCCAAGTCTTGATTTGGCAGGGCTGACGAAGAAACGACAAATTATTCGTTCCGAGCCGAAGAAAAGACCGAGTAAGCGCGAGCGCGGTGCCGGTCAACGTGAATTGCCCGTGTTCCAACCAGGTAGTTATGAATTGCCGCCTTTAGGGCATCTGTCCAAAGCGTCGCTCAATAGCAAGGCCGTAATCTCTGACGCAGCTTTGGAGAAGAATGCGAGAATGTTGGAAACGGTGCTGTCAGATTTTGGCGTACGCGGAGAAATTATTAATGTACGCCCTGGACCAGTGGTGACGCTTTATGAGCTCGAACCGGCTGCGGGTGTGAAGTCTTCGCGTGTTATCGGTTTGGCCGATGATATTGCGCGGTCAATGAGCGCGGTTGCGGCTCGTGTGGCTGTTGTTCCGGGGCGCAATGTCATCGGCATTGAATTACCCAATCAAGATCGCGAGATGGTTTATTTGCGCTCACAATTGGGCTCGAACGATTTTGAGAGTCCGAAATCCGACCTGACTTTAGCCCTCGGTGTTGATATTGGCGGTGAGGCCGTATTTGCGGATTTGGCCCGGATGCCTCACTTGCTGATTGCTGGGACAACCGGTTCTGGTAAATCTGTAGGGATCAATACAATGATCCTTTCATTGTTATATCGTCTATCTCCTGATCAATGTAAATTAATACTGATAGACCCTAAAATGTTGGAACTTTCGGTTTATGAAGGGATTCCGCATCTTCTGTCACCGGTGGTGACTGATCCTCGAAAAGCCGTTGTTGCCTTAAAGTGGACAGTACGGGAGATGGAAGAGCGATATCAAAAAATGTCAAAAGTCGGCGTGCGGAATGTTGCGGGCTTTAATGAACGGGTTCGCCAGGCGGCGGAAAATGGAGAGACACTCTCTAAAACCGTGCATACGGGTTATGACGAGGAAACCGGTGAACCGATTTATGAGACTGAGGAATTGGAATATTCTGAAATGCCTTTCATTGTCGTGGTGATTGATGAGGTCGCTGATTTGATGATGGTTGCGGGCAAAGATATTGAAGGCATGGTTCAGCGTCTGGCTCAAATGGCACGGGCGGCGGGAATTCATTTGGTCATGGCCACACAGCGCCCGTCTGTCGATGTCATTACAGGAACCATTAAAGCAAATTTCCCGACACGGATTAGTTTTCAAGTAACTTCAAAAATTGATAGCCGTACTATTTTAGGAGAGCAGGGTGCGGAGCAATTATTGGGCATGGGGGATATGCTCTATATGGCTGGTGGCGGGCGGATTCGCCGGGTTCACGCGCCATTTGTTTCTGATGGGGAGGTCGAAAAAACGGTCAAGTTTCTTAAAAAGCAGGGCAAGCCAGTTTACGTTCAGGCGGTTACAGAAATGGCAGAGGGCGAGGATGGCGGCGCCAGTGGTTTTGATGTTGGCGGGAATACAAATTCTGGTGACGCGCTCTATGATCAAGCAGTCGCAATCGTGATTCGAGACCGCAAAGCCTCCACCTCTTATATCCAGCGTCGCTTACAAATAGGTTATAACCGCGCTGCGACCCTTATCGAAAAGATGGAAGAGCAAGGGGTTATTTCACCGGCCAATCACGCCGGAAAACGTGAAATCCTGGTGGGTGAGGATGCTGCATAATTGACCAGCAAGTCTGATCCTCCAGCGCGTGAACCCATCTTAAGTCCGTGTACGCTTGTTTGCTCGATTGATATTCATTCAGGCCATTGTTACGGCTGCGGCAGGACAATGGAAGAAATAGCAAAATGGTCTTCTCTCTCGAATGCCGAGTGCAGAAAAATAATGAATACCCTTGCCGAGCGTTTAGAGAAGTTTGAGTCAACAGAGCCAAATCGGTAATACTAATCTGTATGGCTTGCATTTAGATTAAGTGTATGCGCATTGATTTTTGCATTCATCAAAGATGCAAAAACAACCGTAATCCCAATTCCCCTTAGTTCTGTTCGAGAAAATATTTTCGATCATTATTTGCTGTTTTAATTATTTTGGTCTATAGTATAGACTAATGGGAAATCGAAATATGCTAACTCAAAAACTCGATCCAGACGATGAGCTGGAGTTTATCTCAAGAATGCGTGACAAAGGTCGCAAAGCTGCCAGGTTTGATGGCGTCCACATGATTGCCTGGGGAGGGTTCAGCGCAATGGCTTTGGCTTTGCAATACTTTGCGGAAGTAAAAGATTGGCTATCCAGTTCGGTTCTTTGGTTTTGGCAACCAGTCTTGCTTCTCGGCGTTGTGGTCACTTTGTTTGCTGGCCGGAAGTCTTTGATGAATCGGATGCGTAACCCTATTGTCAGAATCTACTCAGCTGCCTTTGGTGCTGCTGGTCTGTCTCTGTTTGTTTACGCCTTTAGCGGTAAAGGAATGGAGCAACCGAATGCACATACATTTAGCCTTCTTTTGTGCACGTCTTTGGCAAGTGCTTTTTTTGTCATGGGGATAGCAACACATTTACGCCAATTGCTTGCCGCTTCTGCCGGATGGTGGATCGGTGCTGCATATTTTGGTCTTAAAGGAACCGTAACCCCAATAGATTTTATGGTTCTATCAGGTTTGTTCTTTAGCTGTGTCGTACTGCCAGGCGTATTTTTGATGATCCGAAGAGGTACCTCGGGAGGTTGTGATGACTTAGGTGACTTGGATGGGGTTTAGCTATCGAGAGATTGATGAGGTTTTGACTGGACGTTTACGTCTTGCCGTTATCGCGTTTCTAATAGGAGCAAAGAAGTCAGACTTCAACGAGCTTCTTAAAGCAACGAGTGCCTCGAAAGGTAATCTGGGAGCACAAGTCCGTGTCCTCGAAGAAGCTGGGTATATTGTCGTTCGTCGCACTGGTGGCGGTCGCACATCTCATATGGCAGTCGAGATTTCACCAGTAGGACGAGAAGCCTTTCGCGCACATATTACGCACCTCAAATCTCTTGTGAAGGATATAAGCGATGATTTATAAAGGCTTGATGGGGGCCACAGTCGGCTTATTAATTTGGTTTGGCTGGCCGATATATGGGTTTGTATCTAATCAATTTGAAATTGTGCGATTACCATGGGGGTGGGATGAGCTTCCTACCGATGAAATAAGCGATACTTTGCTTGTTGATGCTTCTTACTCTGATGTGGCTGATTCTGCTATAAGAGTATTAGCAAAAAGGCGTGAGAGTATCGCAGCGCCTAGTTTATCTGCGGCAATTGCCGTTGATGGTGCATTGGTGTGGGCTGGTGCAGTGGGGTGGCGAAATATTTCAGGTGAAAAACCTGCTACTGTTCACACAGCATACCGGATAGGATCGACCTCGAAGCCAGTCGGAATTACCGGTCTTGCAAGACTTGTATCAGAAGGTCAGATAGATTTGGACGCACCAATCTCGACTTTCTCAGGTCTGTTGCCAAATTCTAAATGGAACGATTTCACATCACGACAATTAGCGTCGCATACAGCAGGTTTACCTGCCTATGAGGAGAACAATGACTGGTTGGGATTCTATCAAAGTCTTGCGCTGACATCACGGTTTGATGACCCTAGATTTGCTCTTTCGGTTTTTGATGGCGCGGATGTCTTGTATGAACCTGGGGAAGGGTTCCATTATTCGGGTTTTGACAATGTTCTATTGAGTGCTGTTATGCAGCATGTAGTCGCACAACCTTTTGACGATGTTATGGAGATCAAAGTATTTCAACCACTTGGCTTGAGGTCTATCCGGCCAGATCATCAGAGAACAGAAGAAACCGAATACGCGATCTCTTATCAGGCCAAGGGAGAGACTTTTAAGCCATGGAGGCGAGTGGATTTAAGTCATAAGCTGGCTGCTGGTGGTTATGTGGCAACCCCCTCCGATCTTGCTTTGCTGGGTGCAGCCTGGTTGAGTGATAACTTTATTCCACCCCAAACCAGAAATGAGTTCTGGAATCCCGTTGCGCTGGCAAATGGTGAGATCAATGAACAAAATTATGCTCTGGGGTTTCGTCTCAACTCGTGGGAAATAGACGGCGTTGGGAGTATCGTTTTTTTAAATCATGGAGGAATTTCAAAAGGTGCACAGTGCTGGCTGATGATTATTCCACAATACAATATTTCAGTCGCAATTTCTACAAATCGCCGTACAGATGCGTTTTTTGATTTTGCGGATGTATATGTCGAATTGCTCGAACTCTTCATTCCCGCTTTGCAAATGGACCCCAATTAAAATCAACATATAATTCAAGCTCAACCGACTGAAGGTGTCTCAGTCAGATGGGCTGGATGGCTCCCGTTTTCGGCGTCGCGATGCGCCATAATGCAGCCCCATCATAAACTACGGACTATAGGAGGCCCCAAATGCCTATTACCACAATCGGATTAGAGTTAGTGAGGAATGTTTTTCAACTCTGCGCCAATCTCAGGAACCGTCTTCCCACTCTCAAAGCTTAAACGCACTGCTTCACGCTTGATATCTTCACAAAAATATCTTTTTTGTTCCGTCATAAATACTGGCGGTAGCTACACCAAGCACTCCCCGTTTTCGTGAAGCAAGTCCAACAAGAACGTTCCGTGTTAAAACGGTTAATCTCCAAACCAGCGTACGGGGGGAACCTGAGCGGCGTTGGGGGTGGCCAAAGCCTTTTCAACAATAGCCAAGTCTCTCTCAACGCCATAGTGATTGCGTGATGTGCTGCTTCGGGCATCTAGAGCAGATTCAATTTACTTTCAGTCGTATCCTGCGGCTGAGAAGTAGTTCC
>CAYZLR010000034.1:0-32150 GCA_964479275.1 uncultured Caulobacterales bacterium | reverse complement strand
CGTATGATCTCAAGACGACTGGCTAAATATTAGTTTTGAATCGGACTCTCAGCAAAAACTTTTTGAAATCATCACGATTCGTGCGGACAGTACTGTGAAAATGCTGATTCGATTTTTGAAAAATTATATTCTCATAGATGAGAAAATGTGTATTGTACAATGCGTCACACGGCAGAATACTATCTAAAATTTGAATTGGGTGGAAATTGGAGAAACACGGGTAATGCTACAAAATACATTTGAATGCGACGGGATTGAGTATACTTTTTTTATACATAATCGAGAGGACGCTATACAAAAAGTCCATCTTAATGGGGAGATTTTTTCGTATAATGAGCTTCAACTCATTAAGCCGCATATTAGCAATGGAGATGTAATTTTGGATATTGGGGCTAATGTAGGGAATCATTCCATCTTTTTTGCTAAAACATTTCCAGATTCTGTCGTCGTGCCGGTGGAGCCAAATCGAGAGGCTATCAGTATTCTTACAAAAAACCTTGATGCCAATGACTGTAAAAACATTATGCGTGATTTTATTGGCGTGGGGATATCAAATAAAAAAATAAAAGCCATGAGCCAACGGGGTGGCCCTGCTAATTTGGGAGGATCAAAGATCATAGATTTGATGGACCCGGATGAAATGACCGAAGTTCATAAACGTAATATTCACGAGATAGAGCTGATCTCTGGAGATGAGGCTTTTTCTGACTATTCGCCCGATTTTATAAAGATAGATGTCGAGGGGCATGAATTTGAGGTCCTTGAGGGGCTTGAAGGGGTAATATCACAGTGCCGACCAAAAATGCATATTGAAGTTCAAAACGATGATATTGATCGTTTTAAAACTTGGGTAGGCGATCATAAATATGAGATTGTTTCCACGGATACGCATTATGCGAAAGTCACTAATTATATTATCCTACCAAGATAGACTTTAGCTATGGTAAGAGAGTGTTGTTAGGCTGAGTGTCGTTACCGTTACTATCACTTAGAGTGATCCATACACTGGAGCGGGGCATCAAATGGTGCAGTAACCAGATGCAATTAGAATGAGCAGCTGCCCTGAATATTTCATTGTTACACTACTATTGTGGGCGCAGAAAACAGGGCATTACGATCGCCTATATCCAACCGGCGAGGTCATGACAGGACGATTATGCGGGAAGCTACAATCGCAACATACGCGGCGAATGGATGGGGCAAGCGTTATGTAAAGCGGCGGCTATAGGCATATAATAATGCGCGAGCCAATATGGCCATTTGTGGTATCGCCCCGATCAAGAAACGCAAAAAACATTGCGTGAAGCTTCATAACTGAACCCACTAAAAATGGAGCGATTATCATTACGGTTTAGTCATGCGGCGAGTGCTGCTGTGTTTTTTTGTATGCCGATCAGGGCGGGATTTATGGGGTCTGTAGATTGTGAAATTTTCGTTAGAAATATACCGTTTACAGATTGTTAATATCTATTTTTGGCAAAGATGAATTATATTGGTTTCATCGCATATTTGATGCGTGTAATAACAAAAATGGAGGCTGGTATGAAGGTTATGAATACGGCTTTATTGTTAGGCACACTTTTAACGGCTGGGGTTATGGTGGCTGTCAATGCAGGTGACAAAAAAACCATCAATGTTGTGGCTGCAAGTAAAATTCAGGCACCAGGTGATGATTGGGATGCATCTGATGAGCCTCGGGTCCTTGAGGTTGCATTTGAGAATGGTGAAAAAGTGGCAGATGACGCTGATAATGTGCTTGATGCAAAAATTACAAACATGTTTGCTTTAGCGGATACGGATTCAGATGGTGTTCTTACTGAAGCGGAGTATGTCGATTATCAAACATTACAGGCGCGCGTGCAATTTTCCGCGATGGCGGGAGATGATAGCTTTGCCTCTTTACAGGAAATAAAAGACTGGTATCTCGCTAAGCACACGCAAAGCCAAGACACTGATCAAAAATCTGATGGAGCTACTGGCGAGTAATTTTCTTGTTTATCTGAAAAAGACTTTTAGTAGGCAAGGCCCTATGGCCCCCTTTATGTGTCATCATGTGATATCGTAAAGGGGGCTAACTGACTCTATTTCTTACCTCTTGAAAAGCTATCAAATCCCCCCATTTATTCCCTATGGGTGTTGCCTCTACAGGAACCCCTTGTGTAAAGGGCTGAGCAAACATTACGATGAACTCAGGCGATGCATAGAGAACTTGATGCTCATCTAAAGAGGTCTAAAAAATGCAATTTGAAAATTTTACGGATCGGGCGAAAGGCTTGATCCAAGCGGCGCAAGGTATAGCGCTTCGTGAAAATCACCAACAATTTACCCCTGAACACTTTTTAAAAGCGTTGCTTGATGACGAGGAAGGGCTTGCGGCCAATTTAACTAAAAAAGCCGGGGGTCAACCGGAATTGGCGTTAAGTGAGGTCAATAAGTTGATTGAAGCAATGCCAAAAGTTGAGGGTGGTTCAGGTCAACTTTATTTGAATGCAGCGCTAGGAAAAGTCTTTACTAGCGCTGAAGATTTGGCAAAAAAAGCCAAAGATCAGTTTGTCACGATTGAGCGCTTGTTGTTAGCGTTGACGGTTGAAGCGGGAAATCCAGCTCATGATATTTTAAAGCGTGCCGGACTAACGGCTAAATCTCTTAATCAAGCGATCAATGATCTACGCAAAGGCCGCACGGCCGATAGTGCAATCGCAGAGCAAGCGTATGACGCATTGAGCCGGTATGCTCAAGATTTAACTGAAAATGCCAGGGCGGGAAAGCTGGACCCTGTGATTGGGCGAGATGAAGAAATTCGCAGGACCATGCAGGTATTATCGAGGCGCACAAAGAATAACCCTGTTCTTATCGGCGAACCTGGCGTGGGTAAGACCGCTATTGCAGAAGGCATGGCATTGCGCATTATTAATGGCGATGTTCCAGAGAGTTTGCGAAATAAGAAATTACTCTCTTTAGATATGGGATCGCTAATTGCAGGGGCGAAATATCGCGGTGAATTTGAAGAGCGACTTAAGGCTGTGTTGCAAGAAGTGACGGCGGCTGATGGTGAGATTATACTGTTTATCGACGAGATGCACACTATTGTTGGGACTGGCAAAGCCGATGGCGCCATGGATGCGTCTAATCTTTTGAAACCAGCTTTAGCGCGCGGTGAATTACATTGCATTGGTGCGACAACTCTTGATGAGTATCGCAAGCATGTTGAAAAAGATGCGGCACTTGCCAGGCGCTTCCAATCGGTTTTTGTTGATGAGCCAAATGTTGAAGATACGATTTCCATCTTACGTGGTTTGAAGGAAAAATATGAATTGCATCATGGCGTTCGCATTTCCGATGGTGCGATTGTCGCAGCGGCGACGATGTCTAACCGCTATATTACGGACAGGTTTTTGCCCGATAAAGCAATCGATTTAATCGATGAGGCTGGGTCACGCTTGCGCATGGCTGTAGATTCTAAACCCGAAGCGCTTGATGAGCTGGATCGTCGCATCATCCAGATGAAGATAGAGCGTGAAGCATTGTTGAAGGAAACGGACAAAGCTTCTGTGAACCGATTGCAGGGCCTTGAAAAAGAATTAGCGGATCTGGAACAGCGTTCTCATGAATTAACAGCGCGTTGGTTGTCTGAGAAAGATAATCTCGCCTCGAGTACTAAGCTAAAGGAGCGACTGGATCAGGCGCGTCATGCTTTGGCAGATGCTGAACGTCTGGGGGATCTGGCTAAAGCATCAGAGTTAAAATATGGTGAGATCCCAAAACTTGAAAATGAGTTAGATGAACGCGATGCAAAAAATTTGTCTGCACGCGATGAAAGCAATCTTGTTGATGAAGTTGTGGATGCGCAAAATATCGCGAGCGTAATTTCACGATGGACCGGAATTCCAGTTGAGAAAATGCTGGAGGGTGAACGTGAGAAATTATTAGCAATGGAGCGTTACCTTGAGGATCGTGTGGTAGGTCAAGGGGAGGCCATTAATGCGGTCTCTGCCGCTGTGCGCCGTGCGCGGGCGGGTTTGCAAGATCCTAATCGCCCTATGGGATCATTTTTGTTTTTAGGTCCGACAGGTGTCGGCAAAACTGAGCTTGCAAAAGCATTAGCCGAATTTTTATTTGATGATGAAACGGCTATTACTCGCATTGATATGTCAGAATTTATGGAAAAGCATGCGGTTGCACGCTTGATCGGCGCGCCACCTGGTTATGTTGGATATGAAGAGGGCGGTGTGCTGACCGAGCAAGTGCGTCGGCGTCCTTATCAGATTATTTTGTTTGACGAGGTAGAAAAGGCGCACCCTGATGTATTTAATACATTGTTGCAAGTGCTTGACGATGGGCGTTTAACCGACGGTCAGGGACGGACTGTCGATTTTAAAAATACGCTGATTATTTTAACATCTAACCTTGGGGCTGAATTTTTAGCAAACCAGAATGACGGTGATTTGTCAGACGATGTGCGCCCGCAAGTACTGCGCGCAGTACAAGCACACTTCCGGCCAGAGTTCTTAAATCGCCTTGACGATATTATACTCTTTCAGCGCCTTAATCGAGGACAGATGGATAAGATTGTTGACATTCAAATCACTTATTTGCAGAGCCTTTTAAATGCGCGTAATATTACCTTGCAATTAGATGAGAAGGCGCGAAACTGGCTTGGTGATGAAGGTTATGATCCAACATATGGGGCGCGGCCTTTGAAACGGGTTATTCAGCGACGTCTGCAAAATCCGCTTGCGGATCTTATCTTGGCGGGCACGATTTTGGATGGCTCAAGATTAGAGATTTCTGCGGATGAAAATGGTGTCACAATCAATGGAGAGCCAGCTCAACAAGAAATCATGTTGAATGATCGTTTTGGCTCAGATGCGAGGGACGGTGCTCCGGCTGGCTCTTATTTGAATTAATGTTTTGTTGAATGCCTCACACCGTTTATTCTCTATTGCGTGTGAGATGGAGATTATGAAATGACTAATCCTTCTAATTGGACCCCAGATCGGTATGCCGCTATTCGGGCTCTTATTCGCAGTACCATTCAATCGGCAGGAGATATTGCCCCAGATCAACTGCCCCACCATGTCCGTTCCATGATAAAAGATCATGTTGAGGGAGATCGTGATATTGATGCCTATATTGCGCAAGTGCTTAAAGAAGAAAAATCGAAAAAATAACTCTTATCAATGTGTTAGAGGCATCACTCCCTTGTGTTCTGCGTGGCCCGGGGTGTTTGCGCTTTCGCGCTTTTCGTCTCATTAAATCCTCAATTTAGCGATTTGAATTTGTAATCGCGCGCCATCTTGCTACACTCTAACCTATAACGGTGCGAGCGTGGTTTACTGGTTATGACGGTCAAGATGAGTTGGAAACTGCTCGTGTCAGGTGAAAGCTGCACAGTGCGAGGTTTGTAAAATCCCGTGTTTTTTGCTCTCGGGGCTTTAAAGTGGGCAATTGGTGCAAAAATATCAGGTCAGGGGATGGATAATGCCATTAGATAATATTCAAAATTTCGAACATGATGAGCGTGACGAAACGTTACCCCCGGGCGAAGAGACGGTTCGGTTCGTGCGAAACTTCAATGATATTTTCCTAAGTATGGGTATCATCATGTTTGCTATTGGGATTAGTTTCATTGCGACCTTTGTTCTGCTCCCAATGACAGGGTCTACCGATTTTATCGAGTATGGGGCCGAAGCGATCCAGGAAGGAGAATTGGGCAAAGCTGAATTTAATAATTTTCTGTTTATGGGAGGGGTAACTAATCTTATCTTGGCCGCTATCATGTGGGCTCTTGGTGAAGTTGTCGCTCGTAAACGCAGATTATTTCTTCCCTCGATCGCTGTCATGGTTTCGTTCACCAATTTTATGGTGACGAGTGCAGGGTTTTTCTTTTTGCGATTTGCCTCAAGCAATCTTGCTGGAAAAATCCAAGGAGATCCCGGTGACATCTTCGAATTGTTTGCGCAGTTTAAAACCATGCCATTAGCACTGTTTTCTGTCGCAACTCTTTCAATTCTTGCTTTCTATATTCGCACAAAACTCCCTTTCGCGATGGGTGTTGGTAGTGCCGCGCTCGCTGGTGTGGTGATTTCAACCATTTTCCACCTTCAGCCTGATCTCATCTTGCGCAATGTCTGGCTGTGGGGGTTATTTGCGGGTTTGTTTCTTTTTGTGTTGGGCATGTTCTTCGATGCTCGCGATCCTAGTCGGCAGACGCGTTTTGCCGATAATGGGTTTTGGTTGCATTTTATTGCCGGACCCGTGATTTTCTTTTCGGTTAAAAATCTGCTGACTGGTGCTGGTACGATTGCAGCAAATGATGGCTTTTCTTCAATTGTGACGCTGGCGATTGTCGTAGTATTTGCCATCATCTCGTTATTGATCAACCGACGGGCATTGCTAGTTTCCGGGATTTTATCGGCCGTTGGGGCTGTCTGGCAATTGGTTGGTAGTACTGGTTCGGGCAGTGTTCTGGCGATCGGCATCACATTCGCCCTTCTAGGCAGCATTATTGTCATCTTGGGAAGTGCTTGGTCGAGCATCCGCCGTGTTCTAATTGGCGGTTTACCCAAAACAGGTTTCATAGGTCGGATTATTCCTCCTGAGACAGTGATCGATTAAGCGCAATCAAAAACAGGTGAAAGCGTATTTTGCACTGAATTGGGCCATTTCCCTCTTGCAGTTCAAACCCGGCAAAGCTATAGGGAAAGCCCTTTTGGTGGGGTAGCTCAGTTGGTGAGAGCGCCGGATTCATAACCCGGAGGTCGGCAGTTCAAATCTGCCTCCCACTACCAAGGGTCAGTTTCATTCCTTTTGATCAATAAGCCCTCATGCACTGGCAGATCGGCGTTGCTCGGAAGGCGCGCGAACCGTTTAATCCCTGAAATTCAAGCCGAAAAAGGATACTCCCATGGCTCTCGAAAGAACATTCTCAATCCTGAAACCTGATGCAACGCGCCGAAATATTACAGGCAAAGTCATCGCTAAATTTGAAGAAGGCGGTTTGCGAGTCGTTGCGTCCAAACGTATCCACATGACCGAAGAACAAGCGGGTGGTTTTTATGCTGTGCACCGTGAACGCCCGTTTTTTGGTGAATTGGTTGAATTTATGACATCCGGCCCTGTGATTGTTCAAGTCTTAGAAGGTGAAAATGCAATCGCTCGCAACCGCGAGATTATGGGTGCAACCAATCCGGCAGAAGCCGATGCTGGCACCATTCGCGCTGAGTTCGCTGAATCTATTGGCGAAAATACAGTTCACGGCTCAGACGCTCCTGAGACCGCAAAAGAAGAGATTGCTTATTTCTTTAACGATGAAGAGATTGTTGGTTAAGCCACACAGTACATAATGTTTAAGAAGGGGTGGGCTTTTGTTCACCCTTTTTTATTTTTGCGGTAGTGTACCCTTTATGACCGGTAATGTTCTCATTGATCTTATCATTTCGATTGCGGGGATAATGCTCCTCGTGGTGATGGCGCGATTTATGTTTCCATCACCTCGTTTTCGTGTGGTGAGAAATGAGGCCATCACTTACCTGACTTTGGAAGAACCTGATTACGAATTTGCACGCGAATTGATGGATGATCAATGTCGGGTCTTATTGCTGGTAAGCGCGGATTGGCAAGATTATGTTGTTATCTGCGAAGGAATGAGTGATTTTATACATCGCCGTTTTTCGATGAAATCGATATTAGACGTCGAGATAATAGAAAATGGGTTTTGCCTCAAACTGGATGACCCTATTTTCAAATTCCCTGCGTTTAGAGGTCACGAAGCAGAAAATTTTGCTGTTAAATTATCTGCCTCTTGGAACCAAAACCGTGTTATGCTGAAACGATGAACTTTCCTGATGTGGTTGCTATTGCTGTTCCGGTCTTTGTGCTGATGATCGTCATTGAAATGATCATTGTACGTCTTCGCGGGCGTTCATTTGGACGCTATGAAGCGCGCGATACATTTGCCAGTTTGGCGATGGGGTTTGGCAATCAGATTGCCGGCTTAATCGGTGGTGGTGCGCTCGTTTATGCCTGTCTTAGCGGGTTGTATCAATTTCGTCTTATCGACGCCATGCCTGTGACTTGGTGGATTATTCTGATATGTTTTGTAGCCGACGATTTTACTTATTATTGGTTTCATCGCATTGCCCATGAGCGACGTTGGTTTTGGGCGAGCCACTCTATTCACCATACCTCACAGCATTACAATTTAACCACGGCGCTGCGTCAGACATGGACCGGGAATTTCAGCTTTTCGTTTATTTTTTCAGCCCCCCTAGCATTGATAGGATTTCCGCCTGAGATGTTACTGTTTGTGGGTGGAATTAACCTTGTCTATCAATTCTGGATTCATACAGAAACGATTAATCGTATGGGGCCTTTTGAATGGATATTTAATACACCCAGCCATCACCGGGTTCATCATGCCACAAACCCGGACTATCTCGATGCAAATTATGCAGGTACATTGATTATCTGGGATAAGATGTTTGGAACTTTTGTTCCCGAAAGAAATGAAGAAAAGCCGCGCTATGGTATTATTAAAAATCTGGGGACATATAATCCCTTTAAAATTGCTTTTCATGAATGGATAGGGATTGTGCGTGATCTGCGCGGCGCAAAATCTTTGAAAGAGGTTGTGGGGTATGTATGGGGACCGCCCGGTTGGTCTCCAGATGGCTCACGTTTAACCTCAAAGCAAATAAAAGCGCGTTGGAACAGTCGCCAAAAAGATTACTAATTGTTCATCGAGAGCATTCCTAAGCCAAGCTCATCAGCTTTGCCTTCAGGGAAAGCGAAAAATAAAGACGCAAAGCCTTGATCAATTTTTGAACTCTGATGAGGGCCTGTTTGCGCCATATTTGCCTTGAAAATCTCAAGTTCGCGAGCAATCGTCATAATTTCATCATTGATTCCGCGCGCCAGTACCATGGTTTGCTGCAATGTTGTTCCTTAATGAAGGCTTTTCATAGTCGTCATTAATGGCATCGGCCTTATAAAAATTGGGAGAGTGACATGTTGAAAATCGCTTTATTGAGTAGTGCCGCATTGGTTGGGTTGGGCACAACATTGTTTGCGGCGGATGAACCCCAGGTCGAAGATGTAACATTTCTGGGTTGGGTGAAAGGCCTTGTAAGTGATGAGAAACCACCCACGCAAATTTTATCCCAAGAGATGTATCTACAATATAGTAGCAATATTTTTTTTCCGTGCAGATTTTGACTCAGACGGCAAGCTCAGCAGTGATGAATATTCAAGTCTTCAATTGGTGAAAGCTGAATTGGCAATGTTGAACGGATCTTTGGCCATTGAAGTAGACAACGATAGAGTGACCCTTAATTTTGACAAAGCTGAGGATCAAACTGATAAGGCTTTTATGGGATTTAGTACGGCTGAACGTATACGCATTGATGCGGTTTCACGTCAGGCTTTCTATACAGCGGCTGGCGATGATGCCTTACTTGATCAAGATGAATTTAAGCAATTAGCGTTGCGGCGCTTTTCGGCAGCTGATTTTAACAGCAATCAAACCTTAATCGGTGGAGAGCTTAAAGCGTTTGCTGATTTATTATTGTTGAGAGAGACCAATGTTAATTTGGCATAGTCACTGTGCGTTAATGCAACTGCGCGCACCCAACACCGGTAGTTACTTGATCTAGAAATGTATAAGATAAAAAAAATGCCCTGATATCTCTATCAGGGCATTTTTTTTAAAAGAGTTTAGAAGTCCGGTTTATGAACGAGCCAATTTTGCTTTACGCCGGCGAGATGCAAATCCACCAAAACCAAGAGCACTTAACATTAAAGGGAGTGCTGCTGGAACTGGGACTTCACCAACGTGTAGTGACAATGAATCAATTGCGCCAGAACCACCAAGTGTAATTTCAGCTTGAGTCACACCGGAAATCCCATCTTCACCGAACACGTTTGCGAAGAGGCCAAGGAAAGCATTATCGCCTACGCTTGCAATGAGATCAGCAGGGGCAGCATCGTCAACAAGGAAAGAGAAAATATTAGTAGAACCATTGAAGAGGTCAATCTGAACAAAGCTGCCGCTATCAGTGAAGTCAATAGCGTTAAAACCTACAAAGTTAACAGGTTGACTAAAATCAAATGTGAATGTTCCGCCGCCAGCATTATCATCAGGAATATCGACAAAACCGTCATTGTTTGTATCTGTAAGGTTCTCTGCAATAATAAGAACGTTACCACCAGGTGATGGATTGCCGGGTGTTGGGTTTACATTTGTAAGAAGAACGAGATCTTCGTCTCCGCCAGTCGGGTTCTGCGTGTCAAAAGCGATGGCTTGACCGGCGCCGCCTGTGGCAGAAACAGTGACGAAAGGACTCAATTGGTTTGAAGCGACTTCGCCTGTGCTCAGATTATCAAAATCGAGGATTACTGGGGTCGCTGCAGCTGAACCACAAATAGTAACTGAAGCAATAAATGGGAGAAAAAATTTACGCATGATTATGTACCTACTAATCTAATTAACTATAATACTAGTCTCACCGGAGCTTAAATATAAATGGGCGCTCATAGAAACATTAACAAAACTTTAAGCAAAATTGATATTTGGAGTCAAACCGCTTCTCTGAAATAGGGAGACCAAATGTTGAATATACAACTTTATGGTGCTTAGGGATTAACCAAAATAATCGTTAATTTGACAAAAAATGGGCCTGCTCAAGGTTAAGATTTTGCATTAAGGTAAACAAAAAAAAATCAAATTTTTTTTCAAAATCAAGGTTAATTCAGCTTAAGTTTATGGTTAAAAAAGTAAAAATTGACATTTTACAATTTTTTGGTGCTCTCTACGGAGGGGATTTCGTAGGTAAATCACCGGTTCAAAATCGTTCTATATTAACCAAATTGGGGCTCGTTGCAGCCTTTTTCATGCTCTCATTTTACCGAGTTTTTATATCCCCAGTTCTATATGCAATCGGGGTTCGATGTCGCCATGAGCCGAGCTGTTCTCAATATTCTGGTCAAGCGATCTGGCGTCATGGGATATGGCGAGGGGGGTGGTTGACCTTGTCGCGTCTACTGCGATGTCATCCTTGGGGGAGCCATGGCTTGGATGAAGTGCCGATTGAATTGCCACGTGTGGGCTGGAAAGTTTGGCGGTATGGGGATTGGTCTTGGAGGGAGAGGTCGCTTCAGGCTCAATCTAGTAACAGCAAAGAGCAAGAATAACACGGTAAATCAATCAGTCCCGGTTCATATGTGCCCTTGACCTAGGCTGCAAGTTGGTTGATTTGAAAGGGGGTGTCCTTGATTTGCAAGGGCGTTTATTGATTATAAAAATGGAATTTGTTCCCATGGTTGCGATAACTCTCCCTGATGGCGCAGTAAAACAATTTGAAGGCCCGGTGACCGGGACGGATATTGCTCTGAGCATTTCAAAATCACTTGCCAAGAAAGCGATTGCTATCAAGCTTGATGGAGAGATCACCGATATATTCGAACCGATAGAGGTTGATGCTCACGTTGAGATCATAACGCGCGAGGGGGATGATGCATTAGAACTTGTTCGCCATG
Source organism: uncultured Caulobacterales bacterium (assembly GCA_964479275.1). Lineage (GTDB taxonomy): Bacteria > Pseudomonadota > Alphaproteobacteria > Caulobacterales > Parvularculaceae > CALLPQ01. The sequence continues at coordinate 20,615 of CAYZLR010000034.1, read as the reverse complement.
ATGCGGCGCACCTACTCGCTCAAGCTGTACAGGATTTATTTCCCGGGACACAGGTAACAATTGGGCCGATCATAGAAAATGGTTTCTATTATGACTTTGCTAGAAAAGAACCCTTTTCAAGTGATGATTTTGCCAAAATAGAGAAGAAAATGTCTCAGCTGGTCGATGCGGATTTGCCGACCAGAAAAGAAGTCATGCCGCGAGATAAGGCGATTACTCATTTTGAAGAGATTGGGGAAGCGTATAAAGCGGAGCTGATTAAAGATTTGCCCGAGAGCGAGGAGATTAAAATTTACCATCACGGGGACTGGCACGACCTATGTCGTGGGCCGCATCTTCCCTCCACGCGTCATATCGGAAAAGCATTTAAGTTGATGAAACTCGCTGGTGCCTATTGGCGCGGTGATAGTAAGAACCCTATGCTACAAAGAATTTATGGAACTGCTTGGCTCAATGAAAAAGATTTAAAGGCTTATCTCCATCGTCTCGAAGAGGCAGAAAAACGCGATCATCGCAAGCTCGGGCGGGAGATGGATTTATTTCATTTGCAAGAAGAGGCGCAAGGGTCAGTTTTCTGGCATCCAAACGGATATACAATCTGGTTAGCCTTAGAAAATTATCTGCGGCGCCGATTGGCTGGCGCTGATTATGTCGAAGTAAAAACACCGCAATTGTTAGATGCTAAATTTTGGGAACAGTCAGGTCACTGGGATAAATTTCGTGAAAACATGTTTGTAGTCCCTGATGAAATCCCATCCATAGAAGATGATAGCCCGGTCATTTCTAATGATGCTAAATTAATGGCCATTAAGCCGATGAATTGTCCGGCTCATGTTCAAATTTTCAAGCAAGGGGTTAAGTCGTATCGAGATTTGCCGATACGTATGGCAGAATTTGGGTGCTGTCATCGTAATGAACCTCACGGGGCTTTGCACGGTATCATGCGTGTGCGTCAGTTTACGCAAGATGATGCGCATATTTTTTGTCGCGAAGATCAAATTGCCGATGAGACTGTCATTTTCTCGAAACTGTTGCATGTGATATACAAAGATCTTGGTTTTGACGAGGTTGAGATTAAACTGGCCACGCGCCCTGAGTTGCGAGCTGGTGATGATGATGTTTGGGATCGGGCAGAAGAGAGTTTGGAAAGAGCGCTGAAAAAGACCAATCTGGATTATGAAATTTTACCAGGTGAGGGCGCCTTTTATGGCCCCAAATTAGAGTTTCATTTAAAAGATGCGATTGGACGATCTTGGCAATGCGGAACACTCCAGCTTGACTTCGTGCTACCTGATCGTCTTGATGCCGCCTATGTCGATGAGGCGGGAGCGCGCCAGCGCCCGGTTATGTTGCACCGGGCGATTTTAGGGTCAATGGAGCGTTTTCTTGGTATACTGATAGAAAATTATTCTGGTAAAATGCCTCTATGGATGGCGCCGGTTCAGGTGGTCGTGGCTACAATTACCTCAGAAGTCGATGAGTATGCGGTTGAACTCGTCGAGCAGTTGCAGCAAGCGGGTTTGCGTGCAACATTAGATATTCGCAATGAAAAAATTAATTATAAGGTGCGCGAACACTCCCATCAAAAAGTTCCGGTGATTGCCGTGGTTGGAGCACGAGAAAGAGACGAGAAACAGGTTTCTATTCGTCGGTTGGGCTCTAAGGGGCAGACGGTAATAGCTTTTGATGAAGCCATGGCGGCTTTGTTGGAAGAAGCGACGCCGCCAGATTTGCGCTCGCATTAAATGTAAATAAATAAATTGCTCAGCCGTCCACTCCGTTTGCATGAGCGAGAGTCAAATCGTATCAATCTGACTAAAAATGTCACTTGTAGATTTTTAATTTGCTGTATTTTCTGGCAACTTATTGCACTTCACTCGTCCGGAAATACAACAAAACGGTAAGTTAAAGCGCTTCCTTGTTGGCATTTGATGTGGAGGAGCTGTACTGTTCAACGTGAGGAAGGTGGAGACAATTGGTGCTGGATTTGAAAACAAAATGGACTGAGAGTGGACTGCAAGAGGACCCACCTTCTCTGATCCTTGTTTTTTTTGTTTTGATAGAATCATTACCCGTTTTGGGCTTGCTCGCGCATCGAGGTTTGGCACCAGCTCTGTTTATTGCCTCTATTGTGTGTGTTTTTCATCCGCAATTTTGGCGAGAATATACGCGGTATTTTTTTAAAACTCCTTTTTTACCCCCATTTTCGCGAAATGCTCGCCATACCACACATATGTTTTTCTTATTATTTTGTGGTTGGGTGTTGTTGTCTGTTTTGTGGACACCGACCCAAGGGCGGGCCGGGTTGTTTCTCAATGTCTTGACCCCGGTTATGGCGAGTGGGGTCGTTGTTTGGGGTGTTATGCAGCTCGATGATAAGGCAACAAAAATTCTAGCGCAGTGTTTCATTATCACCATGGTTATAGCGGTTAGCCTTCTATCATTTGAAACATTTTCTGGCGGCGCCTTGCGCAGTGTTATTCCGCCAACGGATGATACGCAGGGGCGGTATAAAGATCTTATTGCTTTGGCACGTGGTGCAGGGGCCATGTCGGTCCTGGTGTTTCCCGCTCTCACGATTATTTGGGCTCGCCATAGAGTTTATCAGACCGATTTCAAAGTATCCTTTGGGTTGATGATGGTCTTGATTGTTTTATGCGTATTTAGTGTTGCCGGACTGGGGGTTGCGGCGAGTTTGTTTGGTTTCATTTTTGGTTTGATGATGGGGGTGATTGGCTATCGTTGGCCGAAACTTACTGTGAGCATTTTATTAGGGGGTACCCTGTTGGCTCTTTGGGGGACGCCAATCTTTGTATTCTTCTTGCCTGCCGATGTTTTGTCAGAACAGTTGCACGATGTTCTCCCCGTTTCGTGGTTACAAAGATTACATATAGGCGCGGCTATTGGAGCTGAAATTCCGGGAGGGCTTCCCTTTGGACACGGTGTTGATTATGCCCGCCATCTTGCACAAAATAGCGCAATGATTACGATTCCTGGATACCCCATAGCGCTACCCCTGATCCCGACCCACCCCCACAATGTCTTTTTACAAATCTGGTTAGAGCTTGGGCTTGTGGGTGTCTTACTTGGTTCCGGTCTTATTATCGCTGGAGGAAAGTGGTTGCTATCAAAAGACCTCTCTTGCACACTATTAGCTGGTACAATAGCGGTAATGAGTACCAGTTTGTTATCGTTCATGGTGGAGGCGAGTCTTTGGCAGGTCTGGCGATTAGCGGTGATTGGTATTGCTGTGTTTGGGTTGGGACTAACAAATAAACTTGAAAAAACCTCGTCTTAAAGGTACCTATCTATGCGGGTGGTAGCTAGAAATTATAAATTATTGTCATTTTCTTGAAAAAAGCTTTTCGTGTTGGCGGTTTTATGCTGATGTAAGTGGGGAGAGGATCTTTTCGTGGGGAGATGCATGATGAGTTTTCTTCATAATTTCTTGGTTTTGTGAAAGTCATAGGGTTTGGGCGCTATTCATGTTGGATAACATCTTTAAAGGTGATCAAAATCGCTCGGGTTTATTCGGGGAAAAACCGGAGAATTCCGGCATGCGAGGCGTGGATGGGGACCCCGTTGTGTCGATTAACGAACAAAATGTGCTCGTTGACAAAGTTAGCGCGATTGTTGTTAGTTTTTACACCGGTCCAGTGTTGGCACGCGCGATAGCCTCCCTCAAAGAGCAAGCTGAGATTCAGGAAATTATAATTGTTGATAATGGTAATTGGGATAATGCTGTACTTGAGGCTGCTAATATCAATGCTGATGAAGATCAGGCTGAAGCGGAAATTAAGATCATATCCGGGCACGGAAATATTGGGTTTTCAGCCGCGTGTAATCTGGGCGCAAAACATGCAAAATCACCTTTATTACTATTCCTAAATCCTGATGCAGTCTTACCTCAGGAGAGTGTTAAATCTCTTTTGGAAGGGCGAGATGCAATCGCCCAAACGGATAATGAAAATGACCATGCGGCGCCATGGATGATGGGGGCGAAGCTGGTAGGTCCGGATGGGCTTGAGCAAACCGGCGCACGCAGGCATGTGCTGACGCCATGGCGTGCATTCGTGGAGGCAACCAAGCTTTATCGTCTCGCGCCTGAACATCCCTATTTTCGACGTTTTAATATGCATGATGATCCATGTCCTGGTGAATTGTGCACCGTGCCCGTAACCTCTGGTGCTTGTTTTCTAATCCCTCGCGAAGATTATTTTTACATCAATGGTATGGATGAGAAATATTTTTTACATGTTGAAGATATAGATTTTTGCCTACGTTTTGCGAAAGCTGGCGGGCGGGTGTATTATAATCCCAAAGTTGAAGTTTTGCATTTCAAAGGTTCTAGCCGGATTAGGAAATCTTCGATTGAGTTTTATAAAACGCAAGGCATGCAGTTGTATTTCGAAGAACATTTCAATGATGTTTATCCGCCATTATTTCTACCGTTCGTCAATATGCTGATGTGGGTCAGGTTTGGGCTGTATATCGTGCGTGATGGGGTGATGCGGACATTATCGTTTTTAGGGTTGCGTAAACGTCGTGGGCGAGTAGCGCTTGTCCGCGCCAGAGCTCTTGCATCACGTCAGGTGATACGTAAGTGAGTTCTGGCTAACCATCCAAAAAAATAGAGGCTAATCCTGCGCTGCGCATGAGTGTGGGGGTATTGCGTAAATCGCAGTCGCTTAAGAGCATAAGAAAAAAACCAAAGACGGTAACTTATGCCTCTAAACGAACAAGCGCGTGTTTCTTTTTGCCGATTGACAATTTGATGACGCCATCTTGGATATCATCCGGATTGAGTGGGCGTTCTTCGCGAATGGCTTGATTGTTAATTTTTAAGGCGCCTGCTTTGATATGTCGTCGTCCTTCGCCTTTTGAAGCGCATAATCCTGTTGCGATAAATTGCTCGAGCAGAGGCGCGCCGTCGTTTAATTGGTTTTTGGGAATTGTCACAGAAGGTAAATCGCCGCCGATGGTGCCAGTTTCAAAAATTTTTTGTGCCGTCAAGGCCGCTTTTTCTGCGGCTTCCCGGCCATGCAACATAGTTGTGGCTTGTGTGGCGAGGATTTTTTTAGCCTCGTTAATTTCTGAGCCCTCAAGGGTGCCAAGCCTTTTGACTTCATCCATCGGTAGCGTTGTGAATCTGGCTAACATTGTAGCGACATCTGCGTCTTCGGTGTTGCGCCAATATTGCCAGTAATCATACGCGCTAAACATATCGCTATTGAGCCATACAGCCCCCTGCTCGGTTTTGCCCATTTTTTTACCAGAAGCCGTTGCAAGAAGCGGTGTTGTTAATCCAAACACTTCTGCACCGTCTTTGCGCCGGCACAATTCTACACCATTGATAATGTTACCCCACTGATCAGATCCTCCCATTTGCAGGAGGCAGTTGTGGCGATTGTAGAGTTCGTGAAAATCATAGGCCTGCATCAGCATGTAATTAAATTCGAGAAAACTCAACGGACTTTCCCGGTCGAGACGCAGCTTGACGCTTTCAAATGTAAGCATGCGGTTAATGGTAAAATGAACCCCGTAATCTCTCAAAAACTCGACATAGGATAACGCATCTAACCATTGAGCGTTATCAACCATCAAAGATCCCCCGGCACGATCAAGGTCGAGAAACTTGGAGAAGACGCCGCGGATGGAGGCAATATTGGCCGCAATTTCATCGTCTGTTAACAATTTACGTTGGCTGTCTTTGAAGGAAGGGTCGCCGACTTTCGTCGTTCCCCCGCCCATAAGGGCAATGGGTTGATGGCCTGTTTGTTCGAACCAGTAAAGCATCATAATTTGGATCAAGCTGCCAACATGCAGACTTTTTGCCGTTGCATCAAATCCAATATAAGCTGTTAATTTTTCTTTTGAGGCTCTCTCATCCAGAGCTTCGAGATTGGTGCATTGATGGATAAATCCACGTTCGGTTAAAATGTGTAAAAATTCAGATTTACAGGATTTGTTTACGGGCTGTGTCATATAATTTCTGAGATTTAAGGAGCGTTTGTAATTGAAGAAGACGGGCTAGCATATTTTGCGATCAAATCGATACCGGTAGATCTGCAAGATATGTGAAAAACTAGGTGTGAGAGACCGGGCGATATGCATTGAACGTAAATTTCTCTAGCATGGAGGCCCTTATTTTCCAACACATAAGCGACAGATAGACTTGAGGCCAAGCAGGAAAGAGCATGATGAATACCGCTGAAGCAATTCAAGAAGAGCAAACGCAAGAAAACCGCATATTGACCGCTATTGGTTTGATGAGCGGGACTTCTCTTGATGGTATTGACGCTGCAATAGTGCGCACAGATGGTAAGGACATTCTGGAGTTTGGTCCAACCCTACATAAACCATATGGCAGTGAACTTAAGTCTTGGGTGAATCGGGCCATCAAAGCGGCTCTTGAGGGGCGTGATGGGGCGACAGATATCGGTAAGGCCTCTGGCGAAGTTACAAGTCTACATTGTGAAGTGATCGAAGATTTAATGGAGGCAAACAATCTTCGTAAAGACCAGGTTGATGTGATTGGTTTTCATGGACAGACCATTCTTCATCGCCCATCGAAGCCGCCAATTTTGACTCCTGAAGATCAGGGGCGGACATGGCAGATTGGCGATGGACAAACGCTAGCGGATGAAACCGGTATTGATGTCATAAATAATTTTCGTGCAGCCGACATTATGGTGGGCGGCGAGGGGGCGCCACTTGCCCCAATTTATCATGCGGCGCTGGTGCGTAAGTTGGAGCGCGATCATGCGGTGGGTGTCTTAAATCTGGGCGGCGTTGGCAATATTACATTTGTTCCGAAAAATGGATCTGAAAGTGAGCTTGTTGCTTTTGATTGCGGTCCAGGGAATGGGTTAATTGATGAATGGATGGCACTAAAGACTGGTGAGGCGATGGATAAAAATGGCGCGATGGCCCGCCAAGGCAAAGTCCATACGGAAGTCTTGCGTATGATGTTATTGATGCCATATATGCGCCGTAAGCCGCCAAAATCTTTGGACCGATACGATTTTAAACTTGATCCCGTTTTAGAATTGAATGTGGATGATGGCGCCGCGACACTCACTGCGTTTTCGGCTGCATGTGTGCGTGCAAGCGAAAAATATTTGCCAGAACCAGTAGGGGAGTGGATTGTTTGCGGTGGTGGGCGTCATAATATGGCGCTCATGGAGGCGCTTTCGAAAGCTGTTTCAGCAGATGTGTTGATGGCCGAGGAAGTTGGGTGGCGCGGTGATGATCTGGAGGCTGAATGTTTTGCCTATCTTGCTGTTCGCTCTCTTAAAGGCTTGCCAATTAGTTTTCCCAAGACCACCAGGGCCCCCCACGCATTGCGCGGCGGTGTCCATTGTAAGGCGCCCGTTTAAAGTATTGAACACGCATTTCAGTCCTGGCCAATAAGCCGGAAAAAACGGGATTCAAGGTTTGGGTCATTTTTGAAATCCCCGGTAAAAGCACGAGTTACGCATGAGACTTCATGTTTATGAATACCACGTGTGGTTATACATTGATGCTCGGCGTCTATTAAAACGGCAACCCCGCGCGGCTTAAGGGCTTGATTAATAGCATTGGCAATTTGGTTGGTTAAGATTTCCTGGCTCTGTAACCGCCTTGCATATACTTCCACTGTGCGCGCTAGCTTTGAGATACCAACCACTTTTTTCTCTGGTAGATATGCGACATGCGCTGTGCCGATCATGGGCTGAATGTGATGCTCACAATGACTTTCAAAGCGGATGTTTTTCATCAGCACGATATCATCATATCCCTCAACCTCTTCAAAGGTTCGGGATAAAATAGTAATCGGATCTTGCGAATAACCGGCAAGAAACTCTTCGTAAGCATCGACAAAGCGGCGCGGAGTATCTTGCAGGCCTTCGCGCATCGGGTCTTCCCCAAAGTAAGAAAGAAGTGTGCGCACCGCTTCTTCTGCTTGTTCACGATTAGCCTTTGAATGATTGATATTGCTCATGATCTACATATCCTGAATGGCTTGAGTTAAATTGGCCATTTCTATTGCTACAAGCATGGCTTCTTCACCTTTGTTGCCTGCTTTTGTTCCCGCTCGTTCGATCGCTTGTTCTATGGAGTCGGTAGTGAGCACACCAAAAGATATGGGGACACCGCTATCATTTGCTGCCGATGAAATACCTTTTGCGGCTTCGCCGGCGACATAATCAAAATGGGGCGTAGCACCGCGTATGACACAACCAAGCGTAACAATGGCATCATATTTTTGCGTGGCCGCCAATTTTCTGGCCGCAAAGGGAATCTCAAAGGCTCCCGGTACCATGATGATATCAATTTTCTCTTCGGCGATGCCGTGACGACGCGCAGCGTTTACCGCTCCTTGAGTGAGTTTCTCTACAATAAATTCGTTCCATCGTGTTGCGATGATGCAAATTTTTAGTGCGCTACCTGATAGGTTACCTTCAATTAAATTGGTCATATGCTTTTCCGTTTATGCATGATGGATAAAAAGGGATGTATCGGTTAAATGGCTTGCTTTAATTTTGTGCAAGGGACGTCATGGGTTAAGCGATACTCAATTAATGCTTTTACCGATATTATTTTTAACTCATGTTTTTGAGCAAAAATTTCGAGATCGGGTAATCGTGCCATGGTACCATCATCATTCATGATTTCACATATCATGGCGGCAGGGGTCATATTCGCAAGTTTTGCTAAATCTACACTCGCTTCTGTTTGTCCGTCGCGCTCTAAAACACCGTTGGATCTTGCGCGCAATGGAAATACATGGCCTGGCATAACAATATCGTTTTTTGTGGAGTTTGGGTTAATAAGTGTGCGCATGGTATGAGCGCGATCATGGGCTGAAATTCCTGTTGAAACACCATGAGCGGCCTCAACGGAGACGGTGAAGGGGGTGCCAAAGCCGGAGCCATTTTGGTCCTGGCTAACCATGAGTGGGAGGTCAAATTTATCAACTAATGTTTCTGCCATTGGCAAGCATATCAATCCTCGTCCTTCCTTTGCAAAAAAATTTACGATCTCTGGCGTGATGAACTCCCCTGCAATCGCAAGATCACCTTCATTTTCACGGCACTCATCATCAATGATGATAACGATTTCACCTGATTTAAAAGCCGCAATTGCTTGAGATGCGGAAACAATTGCTGTGGTGGTAGATGAAACACTCATACTTTATTCCTTACGCTTTAAATCCGTTATCGGATAGAAATTCTTTTGTAATGGGTTTGGACGGGGTAATGTCCCCATTCGGAATTTGATTAAGGGACAATCGCTCAATATATTTGGCGAGAATATCGACCTCTAAATTCACGCGGTCGCCAATTTTTTTTCGTGGTAAAATGACCTTGGTCTGTGAATAAGAAATCAGGGTAATGTTGAACCAATCTATGCCTGTATCCACTACTGTTAAAGAGGTTCCGTCAACGGTGATATACCCTTTGGTCACGATATATCGCATCAGGTCAGGACTTGTTTGGATTGTGATCCACAGTGCATCTTCATCTGGTTGTATATCTTTAATAACACCGGTGTCATCGATATGACCTTGTACAAAGTGTCCACCAAGACGGGTTGTGGGCATTACAGAGCGCTCAAGGTTAACTGGAATTCCAGGCTGTGCATCACCAAGGTTTGTGCGATTCCTGGTTTCAGGTGCAAGTCTTATACAAAAACTGGTGGTGTCAAATTGCGTGACGGTAAGGCATACGCCGTTGACCGAAATTGAGTCGCCGGGCTTAACATCTTGCAGAACCGTATTTGCACTGATGATCATTTTAAAGCTATCATTGCTGCGCCGTATCGATTTAACCGTGCCGATTTCTTCTACGAGACCTGTAAACATAATGCCTCATTCTTTTTGGTTGCATAGGTAGTGAGATTTTTTATAACCCCGGGCATGAAACCACGAAGGAGAATATCAGTGTCGATGATTTCTGTTTTGGAATGGGTAAGCCTTGGAGCCATCTTCATGTCGCTTGCGCCGGTTCCGTCAATTGGATTTAACCCAGCACCGCCAATGATTACTGGCGCAATAAAAGCCCAGATTTCTTGTGCCAATTGCTGGTCAAGGAAGCTGCCTAGTATTTTCGCGCCGCCCTCTACCATGATGTGGTTAAGGCCTTTGGCGGCGAGACAGGTCAGAAGGTGGTTGAGATTTGGATGTCCATTTTCATCGGCAGGAAGAGTTAAGGTATTAATGTTTTTTTTGTGAAACAGGTTTAGCCGCTGATTGGATGCTGCATTTGTTGTCACGAGTAGAGAGGGCGCATCAGCTTGAGAGTAAACTTTTGAATCGGGGTTCGTGCGCGCACTGCTATCGAGTATAATTCTTAAAGGTTGTGCGCCATGATCGATGTGGCGAACGGTTAACGATGGGTTATCAGCAATAATAGTCCCTGCACCAACAATTATACCATCACAAGACTGGCGCAAATCGTGGCTGCGTTGGCGAGCGTCTTCGCCGGTGATCCACTTGCTATCTCCATTAGCGGTGGCGATTTTTCCATCCATGCTGCAAGCATATTTTACGGTGACAAATGGCGTGTCATGTTGCATTCGGTGCAGCCATGCGCGATTTAACAGTAATGCATCCAATGTGGGCATAAGGCAGACTGTTTTGATGCCGGCTTTACGTAATGTTTGGTCTCCGCCAGCTGCAATAGGGTTTGGGTCTGCCATGGCGTAGACAACTCGGCTAATGCCAGCGTTTATGAGCGCGTGAGTGCAGGGCGGTGTTGAACCGTGATGATCGCAAGGTTCGAGGGTAACATAAGCGCTGGCTCCCTCAACAAGGCTGGGATTTCTCTTCTGAGCGTCTCGGATAGCCTCGACTTCTGCGTGGGCAAGACCATGTTGCTGGTCATGACCACTATAGCGGCGCGCGCCGTGGTGCCAGCCTTCTCCGATAATTGTCGAACCTTTGGAGAGAACACAGCCCACCATAGGATTGGGCGCTGTATACCCATCGCCCCTACGCGCGAGTTCAAAAGCGCGTCTCATCATGGTTGTGTCAAATCTTGCCTGGTCCTCGACCATTTATGAAACCCCGTCAGCATCCTGCGAATAACGGGGCGTAAGATAGAATTGTCAGAACGCATGGTCGGTTTGGTTTGCCGTTAAGCAGACCCCAACCACAAATCACGTACCGATTGCATCAATAACACTCTTTCTAGAAGTGCTTTGATTACAACCAAATATTCAGTGGCATCGCAATGTTGCCATGCCACACACGTTCAACATAATGCCCCTCTCAATTTGAAAGGCACCTTTATTCTATCTGACCTTCTACCATCCGGACTATACCGTCGGCTCCGGAATCCAACCGGAATCTGCGTCAAGCGCTAGGATTAGTTCTTTTCCTACGTTGCCATCGGCTCGCGGGCTTATCTCAGGAGTTTTTGTAAGGATTACCTTGCAATAAAAAACCTTAAGCATTACCGCCGGTGGGGAATTTCGCCCCGCCCCGAAGATCCAAGTGGCTCTCACCACAAGGTTGATATAAACATTTGGTGGCTAAATGGCAAGGAACCATAGCAGGGCGTGCCATCAAAAAACAGCGAACCTAGAGGTGCATAATGTCGGGTGGAAAAATTTTACAAGAACTACTGTCTTCGATGGACCCAAATTTACATGATGAAACTTATGGATTCTTGACGTTTAAACGGAGCGGGAATTTACAAGATTTCTCAATGCTTCATCCGATTATGACTTTTCAGGAGGCCGAGGGAACAACGCTAATTGCCCCCATAAAAGAGATGGATGCGCAGGGACTATCGTATGAATTTCCCTGTAGTATGATTACATTGAATATTCATTCTTCTCTGGAGGCTGTTGGTTTTCTCGCAGTGATAACAACGCATCTTGCAAAAATAAATGTTGGGGTGAATCCAGTATCAGGTTTTTTTCATGACCATCTGTTTGTACCGGTCGATCGTGCTGATGAGGTTATGAAATCATTGCGGGAGCTGATAAGGACTTATAAAAGCCATTAATTGATTTTGCTATAAAAACTGTCACGAGATAAATTCTATGATAGGATAGTTGCAACAATAAAACCGAGATGCAATATAGGAAAAATCAAAGAAATAATTCTAACCCATAGGACTTGAAATCGCTTGATTAAGAAAGCGGCAGCACAGAACATGATTAAACATTCAAAGCTAGTAACCCACTGAGAATGATGATTGGTATCCCAGTAAGAGAGGGGCGAATGAAACCGGAAATTACTGATAGGCCAAAAATGTTTATGGGCATCATCTGCGTGAAAGGGTAAATCAAGGGCGATATGCGAGAGCATTGATAAAGCCAGGAGGAGTAATATTTTTGATTTAATCCGCCATGAAACTAATATCAAGGTGAGGATAAGCGGGATTGAATTTGATACTGCACTGAATGTTTGCCATGGTTCAGTCCAGTAAAGTGTTCCCCAGATAGTTTCAAAATTGGCGACTGTAAAAAAATGTGCCCACACGAAGAAAATAAAAATAGAAAGATCGGGTAACATACCGCCCACGATAACTGCTATATTTAAATGGCGTATTGTTTTTGTCTCATTTTGCGTACCTTGTATTGGACGAACTTCATTACGCGTCGATAAACTCTGAGACAAAAGGGCGCAGGCAACAAGGATATGTGTGGGTGTATTCATAAAAAAATCAGGACTCACTTGCAGCTATATGAATTCTAAAACACCGCTGTTCCACAGGGGCTTAGATCGGCGTTTTTAGTTTTTTTGACAGGTTTCTTGAACAGGAACCGTAAACACTTTTCTTGGAAACGCCTCATTATGATCTGAGAGGTCTAATCTTGCTAGAACTGATTTTAAAAATTTACGATCAGGCGCCGGTTTCACGATTATAGATTGCGACGATCCTGCGCCAAACATGGCTCGCTATGGAGCGGCGCTCTCCTTTGATGTGGACTATACCACGAATGTCTCTATCAACTTCGGCTGAACCACTTAACAAGACACGAAACATACCGCGTACAGGTTCGCTTTCGCCATATTCATTTTCACGAACGGCTATGCCGCCACCATAGGTTGAGGCAAGGATAGGTTTATCCAGAATAGATGTCCCCGCAGGAGCGATATTTTGTAATTTCAGGCCTATTCTCTTTTGTAATGGATCGTCAGCATAAAATTTTGCAGCGGCGCCATTTTCTAGTCGCGCGATGTCATCCTCGCTGACATAAGCTGTCGTCATGGTTGCCGCCTCTCCCTGTATTTCCATAAGACCTTGAGCGCTATTAATCCAACGCCCTTTATGTAGTCCGGGAATAATTCCATGAATGACCCCATCAAAGGGGGCTTTCAAAATCATATCCTCTTTCAATTTTTGAAAACCCTTAAGGCGCTCTCTTTCGCTGGCTAATTGGCTGATCAAAACATTATTTTGTGCACGATCTTCACGGTCAACTGTTTGGCGGTTAACGCGCGCTTGCAACAAAGAAATTGTTTGACGCGTTAATTGCATTTGTGTCTCTAATGCAGGGGAATGCAGTACCAAGAGTGGGTCATTTTTTTGAACAGATTGCCCATGTGTAATGAGTATTTTTTCGATTTTACCCGGCAGCTTTGCAAATAAGGTTTGTTCTAATGATGGCTCTACAACTGCTGGAGCTTTTATAGAAGATTGCCACGGTACAAAAACAACCATCACAGCGATTGCCAATATACTTGCTGAGAAAAGGTTATTTTTCATTGTTCCTCGTTTTATCAAATGGGGCCAATTTTTTATTTCCATGAGAATTGGGCGAACAATAAACCAACCAATTTCGACGCCTGCTAAAATAATAGCTATAGCCTTGATGATGAAAGCGTGAAGAAGCAATGCGATCCCCATGAATAAAAAGAAACGATAAATCCAAACGCAAAAAGCATAAAAAATTATACTATAATGCATTTTCATAGGCAGATGTTCGGGACATGGGTCCTGAGGGGCAAATAATTGTTCACGTAACCACCAAAGGCCTAGAGCATTTGAACGCGGTTGCAAATTTTTAATATTTAAGAAATCAGCCAGCAGATAATATCCATCAAAACGCATCAGTGGATTGAGATTTACAAAAATTGTTAAAACCCAACTTGTCGTAGCAAGAAAAAAACAGATAGAGCGCAAGCTGCCGTCTGGTATCAAATTCCACAATAGGGTTGCAAAGACTGCAATTATCAGTTCAGCACCCATACCAGCGGCGCCGATCACCAACTTCTTTTGTCGTGATTTCAGTCGCCATGCATCAGTGGTATCTGCGTATAGGAGGGGGAACATTAACATGAAACCAACACCCATGGAGGTCACCCGGCATCCATAACGGTGGGCGGCAAAAGCATGTCCGAATTCGTGAGCCATCTTTGTAAAGATAATGGCTAGTGCATATCCGATAAAACCCTCAACAGAGAGGAATCCAAAAAAAGTTGTCAAAAATTGATCCCATTGTCGTGCCACTAATGCGATGGCCAGAACTGCTAGGCAAGACAAGACAATCCAAAATTTTTTATCAAAAAATGGTGCCGCTAAGGGAGAGAAACGATCTAGAATGCGCTGTGGCTTAAGAAGGGAAATACGAAAAAAAACATAGGAATGTATAAGCTTTTTACCGGATGCCTTTTTCTTGTTATGGTGCGCTTCAATTAAGCTGTTTGTATCACCATTACGCGGTGCATCGGCAAGCCCGTGTTGATATAGAAAATTCACGGTTGTATTGATATCTTCAAGATTAAAATGATGATCAGATCGCGTATTTGCTTTTTGTAAAATCGCGTTGGTTTCGCCTTCACTCCAGAAATGCAGTAAAACAAATGTTTGTTCATTTACGACATGGTATGCGTGATTGAGAGGATCGTATAACAGCCATTCATTTTCATGATTATGATCTTTAGTAGCTTTTTGTAGTTGTAGGTCCTGGCGCAAAGGAGGAACAAGGATGTCGGCGTCTTCCATGCTTAACCCCCTTATAAGCCTAAGGTTCTGCGCAAAAGGACAATCGGTTTGCGAAATAACCAAAACCCGAGTGCTGTTTTCTCAGCGTTAAGTTTTGCTGAGCCGCGTAGTCCAATCCGAGGCAAGGTTTTATGCTCATCGCTCAGCTCTACCAATCCCCGATAGGCAAGGGAGCCACTTTGAGTTTTTGAAGGTGTAAAGCTCGCACTCGTTAATGTTCCGCGTAATGGTTTTAAAGGGTCAACATCGAGATAAACATTTATGGGTTGACCGATTTTCATGGCCAAGCCATCTCCGGGGGGGACTTCGATTGAAATTGCAACTCTGTCTGGGTTTGCAATCTCCATAATTTTTTCGCCAATAGTTACAGGCTTTCCATTGAAATCATTTTTATCTGAAAATAAAACCACTCCAGGTTGCGTCGCCTTTATGTGAATATTTGATAGCAATTCTCTTGCGTATGTTTGGCGGGTTTTTGCTAAAGCTCTTTCCGCCTCTATAATCGCGATTTCTCGTCGTCCTTCACTATCAACCAATGCACTGCGCTTGATATTGGTTGCACGCGCTTCCGCCAGACTGAGTTCGTTATCCGCAATCGTTGCGCCATTGCGAAGGGCTGTATCGACAAAGGAAATTAATATGTCGCCAGCCGCAACTTCCTGATTTGGGTTAACATGAATAGTTTCTATAACACCGTCGATGGGTGATGATACAATCCATGGATTATGAGCCACGATTTGTGCTGGTGCAACGGCTGTGTAAGGTACGGGCATAAACATCAATAACACGAATGCAAGACTTGCGGCGCTAAGAATTGCTTTCTTATTAAACCGATTTTTACGATTCGATTTCTTTTGCGCTTTTAAAGCCTCCCATGCATGCGCATAGGTATCGATAATTCGCCTTAGGACGATTAAATCAACATCTCGCCAGGGAATTTTTCGCGCTATCAAAAGAGTGCCGATAGGCTCGCGGCTTTCTCCTGATCCAATGATCGGCATCCAGTAAAAATGGCGGAAAGGATAGCTTTGTTGTTCCCTTTTGAAGGGGGTATCAATCTCGCGAATATCAAATCCAATATCTTCATCAGGGTTTTCCTGTAGGGATATTATGTGTGCGCATGCTTCAACCATTTGAATAAGCGGTGCATTTTTGTTGATATTATCTTGCGACGTCGCGGATAAAGTTTTGAAGTGGTGGTCACCTGTTTTTTCTAGAAAGAAAGCTTGATCAAACCCTGATAAAGCGCGAGGATCATTAACAAGTTTGATTGCTAACTCAATAGAGCTTTTAGCCTCACGCGCACTGGCTTCAATGCTTAATAATGTTGCCATCCTTCTGGCTTTTACCGCAACATTATCTTCTAAAACTGTAATATTTTCGGTGTTATCGCTCTGTTGGTTGTTATCAGAATTAGTCTGATGACTTAGGTCAGGGGCACTCATGGTGATCCCTTTTCGCTATCTTCAAAATGCGCTGTGCCGCCCATACCCGGGCGAAAAACAAAATCGGGATTATCTACGAGACTGATGATTTCTACGGTTTGGCTGACAGGATCGACCACCGCTCCAATATTTTTGATGCGCGCGATGGTCTGCTGATTAAGATCATCAAGAACGAATGAAAAAGTTTTTCCCGGCTTTAAGATTTGCAATAAACTGGAGGGGACAATCATACTGACTTCAACTTGCTCGCTATTGACGATTTCAATTAAAGCTTGTCCTGCCTGAGGAGTTTCATGTGTGTTGATAAAATTTGTAACGACAACGCCATCATAGGGAGCTTTGATACTACACTCATCCAGAACGGCACGCTCGCCATTATATTGTGCAAGCGCTTGTTCCATCTCGGCTTTTGAAATTTCTACATCAAATTTTCCAGCTGCATTGAAATCAAGCAATTCCTGTTCTTTTTGGTAATTTTGTAAAGCGGCATTATAAGCTGCTTTTGCAGATTGGGTGATGGCTTTTTGCCTTTTGCATGAGAATTGTATTAATTCATCGCCTTTTTTAAATCTCTCCCCTCTGCGATAACCGATATGGATTATCTTTGAGGATATGCCTGAGGCAAGAATTGCTCTGTCTATCGCCTCTATAACACCGCGTGTACTTGAGATGTTTTCAATCTCAATTGCATTTATACGAGGGGCTACCAAAAAACATGACAATACCAGGATTATAATTTTAGAAGATGATGAGAGTGGGTTTTTATAGAGCATTTTTTTTATTATCTGGTGTATAAAGGGCTTGTGTTGAGGGTTCATTTTTTTCCGATTGAGAAATTCCGATTTCCGGAAGGTTAGCCCCAAATCTTGTGTTATCCTTCATGGCAGATGATTTATAACTGCGATCGCCACGCCCTATCCATAGCTCTCTTAATGACTTTGCGATTTTATCGACGCTGTCTTCTGCAGTGACATCATTGTTGTAGGGATCTAACCCTATGGTTGTATAAATTGTTGAAAATGAGTTTTGTAAATCAGCATGCGCTATATCGAAACGCAATTGCGCCAAAAGGTCATTCATTTCTTCACGAATAAGTGTCTGTTTACTGATTGTGCGTGCATTTGCATTTACTCGGATATTTCTTATGATTTGTTCTTGAACGCTTGAGTATTCTTTTGCGGTTTTAAATTCGTTACTAAAAAAGCCGTAACGCCAGACCGCAACATGCAATTGGGTCATGATTGCCATGCCGAGTGCATAGGATTGATATTCGATCAACTCATTTCGAGCGGTGATTTCATCCAGGCGTTGTGGTACACGAACGGCTTGAATGAGGTTCCAACTGACTCTCGCTCCCCATGCGAGCCAATTTGAATTAAACAGAAAGTCGTTGCTATCATAGTTTGCACCGCCATAAAGCTCTATACTTGGCAATAATTCCAGAAGAACAGCTTTGCGTTCTTTGTCATTAATGCGACCGCGATAAATAAGCTCGCGCATTTCCGGCCGATTTCTAAAGGCTAATAAAGTGAGTTCTTGTAAATCACTATCAGTTGAGAAATCTGGTATAGAGCGTTCTGGAAGAACCAGAGAATATTTTTCGCTAGGAGGGACGTTCATCAATGCAGAAAGCTGGGCTTTTGAAACCGCTATTTCTCTATGTAATTGTTGTACTTCCCGTTTTACGGAGAGTAATTCGCGTTGATAGGTCAAGGCGGCTAAAGGCGGTGTAGCTTTGCGTTTCAACAATGCACGCGACTCATCAAGCGCGTTATCAGTTTGAGTTTGTAATTCTCTGATGCGTGCTAATAGGCGCTCCGCGCTAGCAGCACGCCAATATACAGTGCGCACTTCCTGTATAATTTGATTAATGACCCGGCGCCGTTGTTCCAGTGCAATTAAATATTCGTCATTGGCTTGTTTGGCTCTAATGTAGGATAGTCCAAAATCCAGAATGTTCCAGGTGGCTTGTAAATCAGCATTAAATACATTTCGCTCAGAAGAGGTTGATGATACGAGTGATTGTTGACCAATTTCTCGCGGGCCGAGAAGCGCACTTGAACTGGCCCCGGAAAAATTATTACGGCCATTATACCCTGATGATGCAACAAGCTGTGGAAGCGTTGCCCAATGCGCCGTACTGGCTTCTTCATTGCGCAGGATCGCTTCTTGGAGTTCAACACGCTGATCAAGATTGTATTTGATTGCCCGGGCCATCGCTTCATAAAGATCGATAGGCTTATCAATGGGCTCTTGATTTGGGCGTATAATTTCCGTACTGAGTTGGTCGGCAAATGATGACCGTTCTTCAAGGCTCAATGGTTCAGGATTCATGGCGCATGCGGATAGCAATGCAAGTGATCCGACCAACATTGCTGTATTTGCACTAGAGCGCATTTTTATGTTCAAAACCATGTTAAACTCGTATATTTTGCTTTGTGCCTATCCTAGAAAAATTCCAACATAACCGTTTTATGATAAACAAATTTGGTTAAAGCCGGCCTAACGCATCTGCTAAATTATTGGAATGTAACGATGTTTCTTTATGGGTTTGTTCATCGAGTGTTAAGGCGTATTGATCAAATTCAACTTGGCTGCCCGCCTCAATAGAACCATTTTTCAAATTAATCGTAATTTCCTGAACGACGGCGCTGCTCTCATTTAATCCGGCAATAATTTTGAAAGCGGCTAGATCAATATCGATTGGAGGTTCTACAATGTAGAGACCGTCCCCGGCATCATTGATCCAATCTGGGAGCGGCTCACCATCAATTGTGCGCATTTCTACAGATTGTAATAGTTCTGACAGAGCATGGCTATTTCGAATGGTAAGATATATACGACCATCTCTTTGAATCGCATCCAGTTTGAGAAGAGAGTCGTCAGCGTTGATAGGGTCGCCGCTGGCAATCGCATTCCAGAGAAGTGAGCTTCCTTCTAGGTGGCCTATGGGTCGCCCTGAGCGTGATATGCTATCTTCAGAATTTGTTTTTTCTAAAGTTAGAGCTAACTCCCAATCGGTACTGTCTAACGGATTGTGAGTAATTGTTGCGAATGTGTTGATGGTCGTGCTTACGATTCCATCAGTATCAAGAGTACTCTCACCATTTACAGTGCGCACGGCATCAACAACAAAACCCTCCCCGAAAATGGTAAATGTTTCGCTATTCAACGATGATTGCCTCTTGGTGGGTTCAATTCCATTATCGGTCAAGAATAGAATATCTGCATTAGGCTCTGTGGTTGGAGCCTCAGGGGGAGCAGGCTGTATGGACGGTGTCACGGTGATGGATACAATAGCTGTAGCGCTGGCGCCATTACCATCCGAAATCGTATAGGTAACTGTTTCAATACCGTTGAACCCTTCATTGGGTGTGTATGTGATGGTCCCATCAGGATTGATCGTTATGGTGCCATTTTCTGCAGCAATCATCTCAATATTGAGTGGATTATTATCCGCATCGCTATCATTATCAAGGATATCGATTATGACGGGAGTATCTTGCTCAGTTGTTGCAATGTCGTCCACGGCAATAGGGGAATTGTTGGCCGGGGCGGGTTCTGGATCTGGCCCAGGCATTAGCTCCGGTTCAGGTTCTGGTTCTGGCGCAACAACAGGTGTAACGGTAGCCAAAATTGTAATGGTTTCACGGCCACCATTACCGTCGTCAATGATGATATCAAAACTATCGGTGCCAACAAATTCAGCCGCAGGCATATAAGTGTAAAGCCCTGTTTCTAGATTAATAGACACAGTTCCATTAGTTGGGCCATTGCCGGGAGCCAAGGTATAACTTAGGTTATCACCATCAATATCTGTGCCCGTGACTTGGCCAGTGAAATTAGTATCTTGATCGATGACAAAATCCAAGTCCGATAATGCTTCGTTTATTATAGGTGTATCATTGACAGGTGTGACAGTAATAACAACTTCGGCATTCACTGTTTGACCATTATTGTCTGTAACTGTGTAAATGAAGCGATCTGTACCCGTGAAATTTATATTAGGTTGATAACTGATGGTGCCATCGGTATTAAGCGTAAGACTACCGTTTTCTGGCTCGCTCGTTCCTGTAATGGTCAGCGTATCCCCGTCTTGGTCGGTATCATTATCTAATACATTGATTATGATCGCAGTATCTTCTGGCGTTGTTACATTGTCATTACCCGCGGCTGGTGCATCATTGACGCCTGTGATGGTGATGGCGGTCATGCCGGTTATGGT
>CAYZLR010000033.1:0-33520 GCA_964479275.1 uncultured Caulobacterales bacterium | reverse complement strand
CAAACCCGGTGACATACAATATGTTGATCTAACCGGAAGCAAAGGGATAAGCATTCCTGGAGATTATCAAATACTGATATTCAGTAGAGATAATATGACTAACCCTGGTCGACAAAGCTGTTCAGTCAGCAAAGAATGGCAAACCATACGGCTTTCATTAGATCAATTTTCAACATTAGATAAGTCACAAGTTACCGGATTATCAATTATAGCAGGGCCAGAACTTGGAAGCGTAGACTTTTCTATTGACAATGTGGTTTTAGAACGTCGATCATATCGTGATTAATATTTAGGCAGCACTTATACCATCATGCATAACGATATTCCGACATCAAACAAACCGGCATTCAATGAAAAGAGTGAAAACTTAGACTTTGATCATAAATTAAACTCTATCCATTTTGGCAAGCTTCTAAACAACAAGTATTTTTATCTCATTTACCTGGTATTTTATTTTGTCCCATGGCTTTTTCGAGCCCCTAATCTCTGGGATATCATCATTGCCGGGAGCGCGATTTTACTCTTTCTACATATATATCTAAAAAGCGTAGAGGACTATTCATCACGCTCCATTATCTACATTGTCATCATGGAATTCATTGCTATGGTCACAACGCCTTTTCATGGCATGAGCGCAACCTATCATATCTATGCTTGTTGCCAATCTGCCTTTCTTCGCAATAGACGACACGCTGTTTTTTTAATCATTGGGCTGAATTTCATATGGTTATTATTTTCCGTTCTAATGAAAACCAATATGATTGAACTCCTTTTTGGAGTTTTTATCGCCTTTATTAGCTCTGTGGGCTGTCTTGCGAGCGCAGAACAAATCAAAATAGGCGAAAATTTACTTCGAAGCCGAACACTTGATCAGCAACTAGCCGCAATTACAGAGCGTGAACGTATCGCGAGAGATTTACACGATGTGCTCGGACAAACCTTGACCATGGTCAGTCTTAAATCGGAGATAGCGGAAAAATTGATCCACAAAGACCCTGCCCGGGCTGAGCAAGAGATCAAAGAAATCCGTAATGCTTCGCGTGAAGCATTAAAAAATATCAGAACCTCCATTGCCGGCATGATTACAACGGATTTAAAGACAGAGATTAATCACGGAAAAAAAGCCCTCAAAGCTGCGAACATAAACTATGAGGTTACCGGAACTCACCCTGCCTTTACAACACAAGCCGATATGGCAATCGGACTTGTATTACGTGAGACCATAACCAATATCATTCGCCACTCTGAAGCTACAATGGTGAAGCTCGACTTTGAAGACCATGAATCCTCGATTAAGATTGCGATCCAAGACAACGGGCAAGGGATTCCGAATCTTAATTTTCAAGCCGGTGCAGGCTTAACAGGAGTTCGCCACCGTATAGAAAGCATAGAAGGGCAAATGGAAATCAATAATCATAATGGCACCCGGCTGACGATCATAATTCCCAAACATCAAATGCTCAAACGTCTTGAGGAATCATCATGATCAATATTCTCATTGCTGAGGACCAATCGTTATTACGTGGTGCGCTTGCCACACTGCTTGAACTTGAGGAAGACTTTCATATCGCCGCCACGGCCAGCGGTGCTAAGGAAGCGGAAGCTCTTATGCGTTCCATTCCTGTTGATATACTCGTAACTGATATTGAAATGCCTGGAAAATCAGGTATTGAGCTCGCAGCATATGCGCGCGAGCATTTTCCTAATATTAAAACCATGATTGTCACGACTTTCGCCCGGCCCGGTTATTTTGAACGAGCCATGAAAGCCGGCGTGAGTGGTTACATTTTAAAAGATGCCCCTGCTGATGAATTAGCCGATGCATTGCGCCGAGTTGCAACGGGGCAAACAGTATTTTCAGCCGAATTAAATCGATCTGCATGGAACAGCTTTGATCCCCTCAATGATCGCGAGCGAGAAATATTACGATTAGCGGAAGCTGGAAAAACCAACAAAGAAATTGCAGCCAGCTTAAACCTCTCAGCAGGTACAATCCGCAACTATCTTGCCGATGTCACCCAGAAATTGGACGCATCCAACCGCATTGAAGCTTTTCGAATCGCTCGAGAGAATGGTTGGCTCTAACTATTTATTCGGACGATTGACCATCATTGCCTTAATCTCAGCAATAGCTTCAGCCGGGTTTAAATCTTTAGGGCAAACTTGCGTACAATTCATAATTGTATGACATCGGTAGAGTTTGAAATCATCTTCCAATTTATCTAAGCGTTCATTGGTCATTTGATCACGACTATCCTTGAGCCAACGATTGGCTTGTAGTAAAGCGGCAGGTCCGAGATATTCCTCCTTGCCGTCTTCCTTACTCCCATTCCACCAATAAGATGGGCATGAAGTTGAGCAACATGCACACATCACACATTCATAAAGTCCATCTAACTCTTTTCTGTCTTCCGGGGTTTGAGACCACTCTTCTTCGGGTTCATCTTCTTTCGCCTGAAGGAAAGGTTGGACATAAGCATGTTGTTCGTAGAATTTAGTAAGATCGGTGACCAAATCTTTGACAACAGGTTGATGGGGCAATGGATAAACAATGACATCGCCATCCCCCATTTCATCCATACCCTTTGTGCATGCAAGAGTATTTGCACCATTAATATTCATTGCGCAGGAGCCGCAAACCCCTTCCCGGCAAGAGCGTCGCAGCGTCAAACTTGGATCGATTTCATTTTTGATTTTCAAGAGACCATCTAAGACCATTGAGACATCGGACACATCGACCTCATAAGTATCAACCCTGGGATTCTCTCCCGTTTCGGGTTCGAAGCGATAGACTTTAAAAGTCTGCCATTTTGCTGGTTTGTCCCCGCTGGTTTTAGTTTTGTCCGCTTTATAGACCTTACCTTTACCAGTGATTTTTGAGTTTTTCGGGAGAGTGAGTTCAACCATAAGACACGCCTTTAATAAATTTAGACGCCTTGTATAGCAAAGCTTGCAGCAAGACAAAAGTATGTCGAGCCTAAATCAGCATCACGAACCTGCGCGACTCAGTCGCAGGCCAATTTATTACCGAAACGAACAGGAACTAACCGAGAAAATACCTTTCAAATCCTTTAGGATCAGCTTAAATCAGCGCATAGCTCACATGTTTCACAGGCCTAGAATAGGTCAAAAATCAAGCAGTAACCAACAATGTCCTTGATCCAGCTTATCATTCTCGCCCTAATTCAGGGAATCACGGAATTTCTTCCAATTTCCTCATCAGCTCACTTAATTGTCGCCCCGATGCTAATTGACAGTTGGGCTGATCAGGGACCGATTATTGATGTTGCAGCCCATGTCGGTTCTCTTTTTGCTGTCTTGCTCTACTTTCACGATGATACGCTGCGCCTGACCCGGGGGGGGCTAAATTTAGTGACCAACAAGACCACTGGGCAGCAAGGTCAAGATCGACAACTATTCCTGTTTCTACTTACCGCCTCTGTTCCGTTTTTGCTCGTGGGAGTCGTCGTTGCATTGAGCGGCATTATCGATGATTTACGTTCTCCCCTTGTTATTGGATTTTCCAGTATTATTTTTGGAATCTTGCTTTGGCATGGAGATCGCCCGGCAAAACAATCGTCGCCAATACCCCCTCAACCATCACCTCAAACGCGCACAAGTTTGCCCAGTGTTGAGACGCTCAATTGGCGCGATGCTTTAATCGTTGGTTGCGCGCAAATCCTGGCGATTGTCCCTGGCGCAAGTCGCTCTGGTGTGACGATGACTGCTGCTCGTTATCTAGGCTGGTCTCGCCCCGAAGCAGCCCGATTCTCTATGCTCCTCGCCATTCCTACGATCGCTGCATTAGGATTATTAGCAACACTGGATTTATTTACAGGACAAGTCAGCAGCGCTAGTCCTGTTGCCGCGCTGATCGTCGCTGTGCTATCCTTTCTCTCGGCTTATGTGGCAATACGGGTGCTGATGAAACTGGTGCAATCGATGAGCTTTACACCCTTTGTGATTTACCGGATAATTTTTGGAATTTTCCTGATCATCTTTGCCCTGAACGGAGGAGGACGCTAAAGTGGCGAAAGTAACAGGATTAGGCGGCGTTTTTCTACGCTCAAAAAATCCCAAAAATTTAATGGCGTGGTATAACCAACATCTAGGTATAGAACTGGCCAAAGATTTTGATGGGTCCGTCTTTATTTGGAGCCAGGACGATACACCAGGTCGCATTGGGTCTTCTATTCTTGGGATTTTCGCAAGCGATACAGATTATTTTGGACCGCAAAACCCTCCCTTTATGGTTAACTTTCGGGTGGATAACCTAGCCGCCTTATTAGACGCTTTAAAACAATCAGGCCAACCCGTTGATGAAGAAACACAAAACTTAGAAGGGATTGGCAAGTTTGGTTGGGTTACCGACCCTGAAGGCCGGCGCATTGAATTATGGGAGCCGGTAAATAGTCAGCCGTAAACACTATTGATTTATATTCTCCATATAGAGTTCGGCCATCACAATTTCCACTGACCACTTACGCCCAGATACATTCAGTCTTTTTGCCATATTCAACGCGCATAACTTGCCAAATCAATGAATTCGCGCATAAATTGACTTATTGTTGAAGCAACAGAAAGGAGGTGGTCGGATGTCGAGTGAGATATTTGCGATGCATTCAGATTATTGTGGAGTTAAAGTGATGAAGAGGGAGCAACCTCCCCTCCTGACTTAACCTCCCGGCTAATTTAAAGCCAATTTTCTATTGCTTACGCTCTCACGAGAGTTACCTTGTACTCTTTAAAAAACGGGCGTGTTCTAATTGGGCGTTTTAATGCCTGATTACACCAAACATGTTAGAGCCATCCAGACAAAATCCGGATGGCTTTTTCACACCCATACAAAAAGGCATTAATTTTACAAAAACTTTGAGGTAAAACAACAATAGCGCCCAGAGTACTTTTAGTTTGATCTGGAAAGACTTTAGCGAAACTGATCCCTATCGATATTGATTTAAACAATCATCAAGACGTTGCAGTTTAGCTCGCCAGCTATAATCCGACAGAACACGCGCTCTGGCGGCCAGACCTATTTTCTTCCCCTGCTCCGATGCCTGTAATAGAGCCAATATCTGGCTTATCATTTCATCAGGCGTATTATTAATTAAGATCTCATCCCCTTCAATTGCTTTTATACCCGTTGCCGCTTCTTGGCTCGCAATAACAGGCCGGGCCATCGCCATGGCTTCTAAAACTTTATTTTGTATACCGCGTGCAACTAGAAGCGGCGCTACGACCATTTGCGATTGAGCAAGCCACGGGCGCACATCATCAACACGGCCAGTTACCTGAACTCCTGATATCTTTGAAAGTTTTTGAACACGCTGCGTTGGCTTTGATCCAACAATGGCGAATGTTAAACCTGAATTACGCTCAAGCAGTTTGGGCCAGACTTTTTCGCAAAACCATTCCACCCCTTCGACGTTGGGTAAGTAATCCATGGCCCCGACAAATACAATATCTGCACGATTATCGGTCTCTCTTTTAAACTCAGTCTCCGGATTAAAGTAATGGGTATCAACTCCATTTTCCCAATAATCAACAACAGAATTAGCAACCCCTCTATTATTAAAAATCTGAGCCTCTTTAGTCGTGATCGCAAAACTAGCGGATGCCTGATCAATAAATTGACTTTCACAAATCGCTAAACGTTTAGCTTCTCGCGCGTAAATCCATTGGCTTGGCCCCGTAACTTGTTCAGAATAAGCGCGCCATTTTTCCGCATCTGAATCACAAAAGTCGATAACAACAGGAATATTACCAGGCTCATTAGTTTTTAATAAAAAAGGTGCGACACCGGATGAGAAAGCAACTTTGGTTTTGATATTTTTTTCCAACGTAACTTTAGCTACATATTTTTTCATCGATCGTGAGTGATAAAATGCCAAGGATAATGGTTCCCCAGTAACCAAACCAAATAGCGATTTTAATTTATTGACTTTAGGGTTTATCGACACAAAGTGAGCAGACGTCGTTATCGATGATAAAAATTCACGATGTTGCAAATCATTTGGATCATCAATGAAGCATCCCAAATGCACGGACCATGTTTCGCATAAATGCTTTAACATGTTCCATGATCGAATTTTATCACCTTTATCGGGTGGGTATGGTATCCGATGGGTTAACAATAAGAGGTGTGGTTTTTCCATTAAGCAAAATGCCGTGCAATCAATGACCCACCAATAGTCGCAATGGGTACAGGTAATTGGCTCCAAACTTTTGTAGCAAGAGAATATTTAGGATTGTTAGGGTTTATATTAGGCACCTCACCCCCAGCAGGTAAATGGTATTGATATTCGAGAGCAACCGGTTCGATTCCCCAAGTTTTTTTATAACCAAATGAACCCGCCTCAAACTTACTGCGGCCAAAATCGAATTGTGTGGCCCCTCGCTTCATGGCTTCACACATTTGCTGCCAATAAATATAGTCAAACGCGCGCAAGTGACGCGCTTGCGGTAACGCCCCTACATAATAGGGCATAACACGTCCGTGATGGTAAAAACTAATCAGTGCAGAAATAGGTTTTCCCTCATGCTCGACGCAGGCAATCGTAGCACTATCGTCAAAAGTCTCGATGATAGCACGGGCAAACTTTTTAGGAAAAACGGGCGTCCCTAAATCGCGAAGTGCCCGGGAATACAGATCAAAAAAACGATCAACGTCTTTATCAAAAACACAGTTCAGCTGACCTTCACCAGCGATTTTAAAAGCCTTTCGGATCTCTGCACGCCTCTTGCGAGGAATAGCTTTCAACATCTCCTCTTCAGTAGTCTCTAGCGGTTTATAGAACCCCGCATACACATCATCTTTAACGGACCAACCTTCTATTGCCTTCTTCTCACTCCGTAATTCAACATATTCAGTTTTTAAACGCTGCCCCAGTTCTTCTGCTTCCTTGGCAAGGGCCATCGCAATATCTCCGCGATCTGCCAACACCCCTCCACCCACACCAAATGCACATGAAATCAAAGCACGCCCAGTAATGGAGCTCTTAACAAATGTCATTGGCAGCACACCAACAATATTATTGTTTTCACGAGCGACAAAAAAATAGGCTTTGTAGCCATAAATTTTCTCTATCATTAATGTCCATGATGAACGATGAAAGAAGACACTTTCTGAATGGTTCAAGACATATTGATCCCAATTTGTAAAATCGACATCTGTATTTAGGGAAACATTAATTGTCATGGCTCTACTTATCGCTTGGTAAAGGGGATCATTTTCTACACAGAGCTAGAATGAATGATAACGATTAATTGCGTTATGCGGCAACGGATCTATGATCGATATCCAGAACAGAATCTATTCGATCAAAGGTGAAATCTTCCATCAATCTGGTAAGCTTTGCAGGCATCTTGTCAATATTGATATAATGACGAAATTTAGATTTTTTTGATGCTGCTTGTATTCGAGGTTGACCTTTATCTATTTCCCATGGGTGAAAATAAAATACCATTGAAGCGTTTGCATCTTTTTCCGCTTGAGCAAAAAGTTTTTTGGATACCCCATACGGCATTGCTCTAAACCATCCACCACCAGCACAGCTCATCCTACGTCCCATAAAGTCAACTGTGGCAACAGGTGCCTCGATAAAGGCGCTTCCCTGATTGGGGTAATATTTGGTTTGCGGCGCATTAGGATCACCATAATGATCATGCGCAATCGGATGAGTGCTTGAGGAATACAAGTACCCGCATTCTTCTAGAACTTGATGGGCAAAGGGTGTACGCTGATCAATTGAAAAACCAGCCGCGCGATAGCCAGTAACCCTTGTCCCCCCAATATCCTCAAGAATCTTACGTGTTCGTCCAGCGTCTTCGCGAAAACTCTCTGCATCTTGGTCAAATACTTTAATATGCTCATATCCATGGCTTGCCAGCTCATGACCGCGAGCCACAATATCCTTGATAAGAGCAGGATCGCGCTCAGCAACCCAGCCCAAAGTAAAAAACGTTGCCTTAACATTCGCTGCATCAAAAAGGTCTAAAACCTGGCGAGTAATCTCACCAGCGCGAAATTCATAACTATCCCATGCCTGTCGAGAGATGACATCAGAAAAACCCCAGACTTGAAAATAGTCTTCAACATCAACCGACATGCCATGAACAAAACTTGTTCGTTCTGTCTTTGCGCGGCCTTTTGTTAACAAAGCGGGTTCTTCTGCCGTATTTGTTTTAGTCGATTGATGGCTCATAAGGATTATGTAAGGTCGAGGGGTTGCTAATCAATTTTTTTAAGAAGTGCAGTTGCTTTTTCCAAATGCGCTTCCATTTTTATAACGTTACTGTTTTGACGTTCTTCCATATCACAAAGTACCCGATGAATATTTCGGGTCCCAGATTTGGCCTCATGTAAATTACCACGTAAATGATTTAGTTGATCAAAAACCGAGGCTGGCTGTTCACTTACTGCAGGAGTAGAATTGTTTTGTTCACTCATGAGAACCACATCTTGTGTGGTTGGCGCTTTTTCGACGATTTCTTCTTGCGTGTCTTGATTAAATTGCGGATCTTCCACTAATGCCGCCATTGCCTCTCGAACATCATTAAGTGATGTCGAAGTGTCGCTTTGGCCAACCTCATCATGACTTAAAAATTCATCCGGTGGAACCATATCCTCTTGCTCAATTAACGGCGGCGGCGTCATAGATTGGTGGACAGGTAGTGCCATTTCATCATTGAGTTCATTCGCGACAGCACGAACGACTGCACGTTCAATCAGATTTCTTTTTTCCAAAGCACAAAACAAAAGAATCCGTGTGCAAAGTGTGTTAATCCGCCTTGGAATACCCTGCGTGTAGGAATAAATCTCTGCAAAAGCCTCTTCTGTAAAATATGGCTCTTCTACACGGCCCACGATAGCCAACCTGTGTTCAATATATTCCCGGGTCTCATCATGATCCAAAGCCTCAAGATGATAAGAAGCAATTACACGTTGGCGTAATTGTTCAAGATCGGGACGTGCTAAAGTATCTCGAAATTCAGGTTGCCCTACCAAGAAAACCTGAAACAAAGGGGCACCTTGATGATTGATATTGGTCAACATTCTAAGTTCTTCAAGCGTCTCAATCGGCAGATTTTGCACTTCATC
The DNA here is from genome assembly GCA_964479275.1 of uncultured Caulobacterales bacterium. Classification (GTDB taxonomy): domain Bacteria; phylum Pseudomonadota; class Alphaproteobacteria; order Caulobacterales; family Parvularculaceae; genus CALLPQ01. The sequence continues at coordinate 24,420 of CAYZLR010000033.1, read as the reverse complement.
AACCACGAGCAAAACACGTTTCCCTCGGTTAACATTCTCGTACAAAAAATCTTCAAAAGCCTCAAGTTCCGCAGCACGTCCACTGCCTTCCGGTTCAATTTGGAACGAGGATAGAACGTGGGTTAGCAAATCTTCAGATTGCAAATTTGATGTCAGCAAATGTGCTGCAGAGACATTACTTCGATTGAGTTGGTCTAGCATGTGCTCAATGAGCGTGGACTTACCGGCGCCGATCTCACCAGTTATTATAATAAATCCTTCAGCTTGGCGAATTCCATAATGGAGATAAGCCATGGCTTTAGTGTGGCTCGTAGAACCAAAAAAGAATTTGGAATCCGGGCTTAGTTTAAAAGGGGCGCTCGAAAACCCGAAATATTCTTCAACCATGATTAAAAATCCAATACAAGTCCAACGGTTCCCGTATTCTCTGCAAACTCTAACAAATCAATCGCTGAAAAGCGTTGTGTATGCGTGTATGAGCCAAAAGCTCTGACCCGGCTGGTTAATTTATAATTTAAACCAACTGTTCCAGAAAGAGTATGCGTAACCCCCTCCTGAGCCTCTCCTTCTGTACACGCAGCAAGTGCATCGAAACCAGGAATACCAGACTGAAAGCCAAAAGCTTCTGGAGCTAAAAGACAGTTAGCAATCGTAAAATTTGTATCGGCGTAGCGATAAAATGAATTACCAAAGACAGAAACCCGGCGCGATAACGTTCTAGAAACATTCAAACCAGCGGTAACGTTTTCGAATTGACGGAAACCAAAATCAGAATTTTGATAAGTACCACTTAAATTGATGATCGTTTTATCAAACACACCATTAAAGCTTGCGAACGCATTATTTGTGGGCCCAACACCAATCGTTTGTGCCCCAAAGCCATTGCCAGCACCGCCACTATTTCCCAATTGTGTGGCAAGTTGAATAATTTCTCGTGTGGTCCCTTCTCCGCCTTCACGCAAAGTATCAGCAAAATCCAAAGTCGTGCGTGACAGCTGACCAATTTGTTCTGCACTCGATAATGCGCGAGTTTGGAATGTTCTATTTGCGCCCGCGGTAAAGGCAAACCGCTTGGTAATTTGGTAGCGCGCATCAGCTTCGATAAAATCTCCACCAAAGCGGCGTCCGTATTCTAGGCGAAGTCGAGAACGACGCCCCGGGCGTACTGCAAAACCTGCACGCCAGAACACACCAGACAATTCGCCATCATCAAAGAAATCACCAGGAATAGCCGTGTCAATTTCATCATAGCCAAGCGCACCAGTAATTGAGAATTTAGAATTTAAAGCATATTGGGCTTCAACTTCTAAAGAGCCTTGATCAAACGAAAAGTCCGGCGTCGCCAATGGATTACCATTGATATCTAATATCGGATTACCATCAATATCCTCAAAGACCTGCCCGTCTTCATCAGTCAAATTGCCGTATGCTGTCACACTAAAAGCGAGACGATCAAACAATTGGCCACTATTATAGGAAACAAGCGCTTCATGACTCCGTGAGTCATTTAAATTCAGCGTGTTATTTTCTTGATCGATAAAGGATCTGGAATAACGGTAACGGACTTCAGCAACCGACTGATTAGCAAATTCACGATAGACATATGGGCTGATTGCCGCTGAGTTCACAGTCGTTTGTTGCCCACGATTAGCATTCGCGTTGGTAGAAAATCTCGCATTATCACCAACCAGCTGGCGCGAAGATCCACCGGCGATATCGAGATATAGAAAATTGTCGACGATCGTTGCTGTACCAGCCGCACCGACTTGTTGATTGACAACAATATCGTCATCTTCAACAAAATATGAAAAATCAAGATCGCCGCTAAATAGCGCTGTAAATCTGGGATTACTGACAATGGCATTCGCCGTGAAAAGGTTTGACAAAATTGTCTGTCCATCAGCAGGTAAATCAGTCGGTAATACGGGCTCAGTGGCCAAATTAATGTTATCGGTATAGGTGACCCTGGGGCTGAGGCTGAATGAATAACCTAAAAAATCTGATTTCAGTCTAAGCGGTGCTCGAGGGGTTGTGTCTTGTGCCAAGGCTGAACCATAGAGAACGCCAACGACTGCCGCACAACATAAACCTATTGAGGCATTTACAGGTGTTGCAATATGTTTCTTTAATCGCTTTGACAATGTAGAACCCTTCTTTGCCCCTCGAAAAGACTGAGCATGGATAAGTCTCCGGTCCATTTTTTTTACCCCAAAAGTCATATTCAAATCCTCACCCACATTAACCTCGCAATGTAACCATTAACGTTCGGCATTGATTCGATCAGAAGATGCAACTTGTCTCGACCCACGCGGGTAATAATCCGAGTAAGAGCCATAATGAGCCCCGCCTGCGCCAATCAAACACTTGTTTAATACGAGGTTCACATTTGGGTTTACATCCAATAATTCTTCAATCGCAGTCGTTATGGCCTGCTCCGGTGTGGCATCAGCTTCAACGACAAACAAAATTTCATCAACATAGGGTGCCAAAATGATTGCTTCTGTCGTAGCTAGAACCGGCGGAACATCAATGATAACCAGTTTCCCCTTATGGGACATTGATAGATTCTCAAGCAATTTCTGTGCTTGCGCCGACCCAAAAAGGTCACCGGGGCGATCAACTGGCCGTCCTTCTGGCAAAAATGTAAGCGGTGCTTGGCGCCCCTGCAAACAAACATCATTTACAGATAACTCTGGATCCATGATTAAATCAGTCAAACCAAGGGGTTCACGCAGTCCAAAATGCGATTGAATTTTTGGACGCGGCGCATCTCCATCTACGAGCGTGACGGAGATATCATCTTCAATTGACAGGCTAAGAGCCAGGTTCATCGCAGTAAAAGTTTTGCCTTCCGCGGGACGTGTCGACGTCACCATTACCAGATTACGGTCTCTTGCTGAATGGAGTGGATTCAGGCCTGGTCTGGCCCCATTGGAGCGCAAAAACCCTAACTTTCTTAAGAGACGGCGCTTTAAAACTCGAAGCTCAAGAGAAAGTTGATTGGCATTTTCTGTGGGAACGAAAAACCCTTGACTGGATAATCGTGAAAAATCCAAATCAAACTCTTTCTTGGGTTTAAAAGTATGACCACCTTTCATCCCTAGTTCTACGTTGGCTGGCGAACCAACCGCATGCAATTTTGAAAGCGTACTATCGGATGTATTATGAGAAACGGGGGATGACGCTGTTACATCATGAGCGCCATTCACGGTATTCGTACCATTTTGAGGTAATACTGAAACATCGCCTTGAGCATAAGTCTTATCGATCAGTCCCATTATTGCAACCTTCTCTTGTAATCTTCAGCGGCCGAGGCTGTAACCTCTTCACTACTTTTCAAAACACTGGCTTGGGGATGCAAAACAGCGACATAAATATACACAAAGCAAAGCAAGAACAGGGCCACGCAAGCGGTTGAGAGTTGAAGGAAGTCCCTTCGTACTTTCTTTTTTGAAAGAGGCGTTTTGATCGTTCCAATCGCCCCCATAATCGGCAAATCAAATGCAGCTTCAAGATCCGCAGATTGCGTGTAAGTTTTATCAAGAAATGTCATCGCGAGTGCTAACGCCCCGCCCGCCCCGAAAGCCAAGATCGAAACAGCAAGAATTAGGAGTTGTCGCGGTGGGTCGTTTGGCACCAATGCTTTTCGCGGGCGCTCTAACACTGAGTAATCAAGACCGCGGCTGCCATCACTGATCGTCCGCCTTTGAGCCAGTGAATCACGATAGGTAACCAGCGTACTGAGATAATTGCGTGTTTCTTCAACCCGTCGTTGCAGTTGCAATAGTCCAGCTGCAATTTCGGGAGATTGACCGACGGTAACAAAATCACTTTCAATTTCAGCGCGTATTCTCTCTTCTCTTATACGTAATGCCGCTAGCGTATCACGTGCACTGCGCAATTCAGATTGTATCCGGATATAATCTCTATTATCTGGCAATGCCTCATCAGATTCTAGACGTTCAATCTGTTGCAGTAGGTTTTGAATATCGGGATAATTATCATTATACTGGCTTCGCAATTGCGCTAATCGGATTTTTAAGCCCTCCAACTCGCCACCCGTTGATAATTTTGGTGTCGAAGCAAGACGCACTCTCAACGTTTCCACGCGCAAAGACGTTTGAGAAATATTGTCAATAATATTTTCTAATTGCGCTTCCTTACGCGCACTTTGCTGCTTGTCTCCAATCGTAGCAGCAAGTTCAGTCGCATGTATGCGCCTGTATTGGACAACTTCCTGTTCCTGTTTGGCCAACAAACCATCATATTCTGCTATTTTTGTTCTCAAACGATCTTCTGTCGCTTCAGTCTGGCGTAGACTTTCACCAAGATCTTGCTCGATTAACAAATTTACCGCTGCATCAACAACATCTTTGGCAATTTGTGGATTTTGATGCGCATACCGAAACTCAAAATAATTTGTTCGCGGATTAACAATTGAGATATTGTTTTGTATCTCTTTGACCATTCGCTCCAACTGAGCTTGACGATCAAGAGGAGTAATCGCGATTATTTCAGAGTCCAACCCCGCCCGATAAACTATTTCTTCTACATTTGGAAAGGTCAAAAGAGACAGTCTTAAGACCTGTACGCGCTGAGATATGTCAGGTCTTGAAGCGACCTCACTGATGAGAGGATCCACCAATGGCTCAGAGATCAGTATTGCAGCCTGACTTTGATATCTGTCAGGGATCATTGCAACGGCGATCCAACCCAAAATTGCAGTCAACCATGCTATAGCGACGACTAACCAGCGCCGACGCCATAAACCAGCGCCGTATCGTATTACGGGCCTTGGTAATTCTGATAAATCAAACACAATTAACCTCAATACTGACAATTACTCGAACAAAAATTGATCCGCGCCAAATAGTAAGGCGCGGATCGAAACGCACTCGTGCTTACAATACGCTTTCAGGGATCAAGATCACATCACCTGGCAGCACAGGAACATTCGCACCGATTTTGCCCTGACGTAAAAGATCATCCAGTTTGATCCGGTAAGCTTTGCGTTCACCACTGGCTACCCGATAGAGGGTTGCACGATTGCCTGCGGCAAATTCAGTGAGGCCGCCCACAGCAACCATAACATCAAGAACTGTCATGCCGGCTTGATATTGCAAAGCTGTTGGTTGTTGCGCTTCACCAATCACACGAACTTGCTGATCAAATGTTGACGAAAATTCACTGACACTGACAGTAACCTGTGGTGTTTTCACATATTCGCTGAGTACACCTTCCAGCTCTGTAGAAACTTGAGACGGTGTTTTCCCTGCCGCAACGAGATCTTCAACAAGAGGTGTTGAGATACGACCATCAGGGCGCACGGTTACTTCAGTAGAGAGTTCAGGTGCCCTCCAAACAAAGATCTCCAACTTGTCATTTGGGCCGATCAAGTAATCAGGCGCAACAACAAAATCACCCTCCGTAGCTTCAGGTGCTGGCGGTAGCTTTTCACCGCCACCGAGTGTTGTACACCCAGCAATAAAGCCACTCACGGCCAAGGCCACCAGACCTTTGAAAATTCCTATTTTTTTCATCTTCTCTTCCTTTACGATCTTTCGCAATTTGCTGCCTCGATGTGATCTGATTCTCCCATCACTGATCAACTAAACCACTACAAAAACATACTCCTAAAACACTCAAGACAATAGTCGCTTCGCAATATCTTTGCCATTTCGAACCAACACTAAAATTTTTGAGTGAAAACAAACAGTTCACTAAGTTTATACCTGCATATCTATAAATACAGCATTAAGCTGAGGTCATCTTCTCAACAATTCTCATTTTAAACCACCTAAAACTAGTATCTTTCGCCAATTAGCGTTGGTACCTTGTGTCATTTTCAACCAAACTCGTTTCAAATTCCCGCTTTAGGGGTGCCGAAAACTGGTCATAACCAGCGCGCTCCATTGCAAGTGCATAATCTCTCAATACTCTGTCGGTTACCAAGCCTGGTCGGTTCATTAAAACTGCCCACCGCGCATAAACGATATCTTTTTGCAATTCTGGTTTCGAAGAAGCTCGAGCGCGTTCAGCAATGAGCGCGCTACGCTCCTGAATTAATTCAATTTTTTTAGATATACTTATTGATTTTTCGCTCTCAATTCCTGCTTCCAGCAGAATTGCAGCTTCATTCACCCCTTCAAAACGCACCATCGCTTCTGCAATCTCAATGCGAGTTTTATGATTTAAATCAGGCTTTTCTGAGGCTTTTTGCAACAGCTCAATTACTTTTTTATTCATGAGCTCGCTTTCGACTTCCTCCAAAGAATAAGTCTCCGCAATCGCAAGAGCCGCCATAGGTGAACCCGTTCTGTTAAAAACATCTTCAATCGAGGCTCTGAGCACACTGGGTTCATCAGCAGAAGCAATATCCAACGCAGCATCAATTGCTGCATAGTCATCAACACGGTTTGTTCGCGTATTTTTTGCCACGGCTCTTAAAAAAGCAGATCCTGCGCGTTTTTCAGTTGGGGTTCTTAATCGATTTAAATATGCTGATAAAATGTGCCAGTCATCAGAATGCTTTAACACCGCTTCCTTCAGAACCAGGGCCGCTTTATCTTGATGGCCTGTTTGCTCAAACAACTGCGCAACAGGCACAACGACATCCCTGTTATTTATCAATGTCAGTCCACGTATAGCGAGTTCGGTAGCAAACCTGTTTAAGTTACTTTCGTTAACCGATAGATTATTTTTTAATTCGGTTAATATTTGCTCGCTCAAAACGACGTAGACATCATGGTCATCAATAATTTTCCAATTCGCCGAAACCATTTCACGGGCTTTGTGCACATCCTGCCGTCGCAATGCATCCATCAATAAAATTCTATGGAGACCCAAACTCTTGAGGGGTTTCCCCTCGTTTTCCGCATTTTCCGCAAAATTCGCTATAGCGCTCGCAATATCACCCGGCTTTTGCCCCCTTTGAGACAAGCGTCTGCTCAATCGTAAAGACAAGATCGCCGTGCGTTTTGTTTGCCGGACATTTAGAGGCAAGGTTGATAAAACTGCGCTGGCTTCTTGATCTCGAAAACTCTCCAGCAACAACTCTGCGTAAATTAATTGGTCAAGAGGGTGTTTTTCACCCTTCTCAGCACTTGTTTGATGATCATAAAATGCCAATGCCTTTTGCGGCTGATTGGTAATCAACAACTGACGTGCTTTTAGACGACGCCGAAAATCGCTGGATTGATCGCGCACTTTCACGACGCTTCGCGCCTTTATCCCCAGTAAAATAGTTTCTGCCGGTGCCCCTGCACCAACCAGATCAAAACTACCCTCCGGATCATACCGAATAATCTGATCGAGAGACTCTAAGGCAAGATCATAATTTTCTTGGGCTATAGCGAGCCTGTAGCGATAAAATGCCGCTAATTTGGGTGATGGTGCATACTCATCAAGAGCAGAGATAACTTCATTCACTTGATCATATTGCTGATCACGCCAATATAAATCGCCAAGTAGAGATAGAGCTAACCAGTCATTGGGGGCTTTCGAAAGATGATCGTTAATAATTCGTTTTGCTTGGGCACTATCACCTGACTCACGCTTTAAAACAGCCCGCAATAATGGGCGCCTTAATGACCCACCAGACCAGCCTTTAAGGCTTTCCAGAATTTGTCCTGCGACACGAAAATTTCCCGTAGCCGCAAAATACAGTCCCCGCAACTCTTGAATTGCGGGATGATCCCGAGCAAATGTTTCCAGATCAATTAACTGCTCATCCGCGTCTCGAAATTTACCATTTCGAATTAACACCTCTAAATGAACCAATTTATGATTCCATTCATTCAACTTCAACGCAGTATTTTGATCCGCACCTGGAGCAAAACCTTCATTGAGTTCTTGCGCCTTTTCAATCGCCTGATACGCTGTATTGAAATCATTATCATCTAACGCTAACCGAGCTAAAACCCCCCAAAGCCTGGCATTAAAAGAAGGGCTGATCCCGGTTTGTCGCTTGAGACGATCCAACAATTTTATCGCTCGAACCTTATCACCCATTGCATAATATAGTCGCGCCTGCAGAAAATTTGCCTCTGGCGTTCCGGCAATGTTATTCGCACGCATCAATGCTTCATTATATTCTCGGCGACGCAGGTAAGCTTCTCCCGATAGCATAGAAGCTTCCCGATAAGCTTGTGCATCTTCACTAACACCGTCGAGCACGCTGATCGCATTACCGTTTAGCCCCAATCGCATATAGTATCTGGCCAATACGATTTGATCTCTTGGCGTTTTGATCAAATGTTGACTTGCCTTAATCATCGCTAGCCCGCTAGCACGATTACCCGCCTCTATCATCAAACCAATAAGCTCTAACCGGGCAGCAATATTAGATGGATTCTCTCTTACCTTTTTCTCTAAGGCTATGTAATTTTCATCCGGCTGAGAGTCTTTATTGTCTGTAATTTCATTAAATTTTCTTGTTGCAACAGAAACATTGTAAACAGTGAGTGAAGATTTGGGACTTTCCTGCACGTCCAGGCGAGATACGCGCTCAATAACCTCGGGAAGAACAATAGATCCGACAACAGTTGCAAGTGTAAAAACAGTAAAAAACGACGATATCATAATGATCAAACGTGTTTTTTTACTACCACCCCATCGCAAGTAATATAAAATAAAGTCTAGGGATTTCATCGTAATGTTCCGATTAATTAATGATGATCCGGCTTAAAACTGCACAGACCAAATCTTGACTACGATAAACATTGCAAAGATCAAACCAGCCAGATGCTGGTTTACCGGCTACCAATGCCAAATATCGTTACGCGCACCGTCTTCAAGACAATTATACAGTCAAGCGCGATACTAAAATTCTTGATATAATACAGATCATACATCAATTTCATCCGTGCATCGTCAACTGAAGCGCCATATGCGTATTCAACTTGTGCCCAACCGGTTATTCCGGGCTTTACCGCATGACGGTCATTATAATGTGGAATTTCTTTTTCCAGAACTTCAATAAATTCCGGCCGTTCAGGTCGCGGTCCCACGAAACTCATCTCGCCCCGCAAAACGTTAATAGCCTGCGGAATTTCGTCAATACGGGTCTTGCGCAAAAACTTTCCAAGCTTAGTTACACGATTATCGTTTTTCGCAGCCCACCGCGCTCCATCTTTTTCGGCATCACTCACCATGGATCTGAACTTAATCACCTCAAAGGGTTTTCCGTGAAGACCTGCTCTTCTCTGACGATAAAATACAGGACCTGGGCTGTCTAATTTTACGGCAATGGCAACAACGATGAGCAATGGCAATAAAATCAATAGCATCAGTGCACTGGCTGTAATATCGAAAACTCTTTTGGGGTAACGACCGCGTTTGCGGTTTTTTCGACTAAGAGCCGTTTGAATTTCAGTGGGCTCAAATACGTTCAGATCAATTTGGCGAGCTGCAGGTTCCCCCCATAAAGCAGCCACCATCACATTCAGTTTTTGCTTGAATGTATAAAAAATATAATCTCGGGTGCGGTGAGATCCCCCGCCGGGCAATTCCCCTATACGGTTTGCGTGTGCAAGTTTTAATATTGCTAAGGTAGTGACCAAGCCAAGCATTAAAATCCCAATAAACGACACCATGTTACAACCCCTAAAGATACTAACAATTACAAACCAGTCAGAGATGCTCGAGTGAACACTCCATTTCCCCCGCCCCAAAAAATTGTGCTATTAAAATACAAAGTGGAGCGCGATCCACTTTGCTAAGCATGACTCATACCTAACAAAGAATTAAACCACAATCAATTGTTGCGATGCGGCAAATTGGTTGTATTACGAGAGTGAAGCTTTAAGAAATACAATTTTATGGAGTTAGGAATCACCCAAGGCCTTTAAGGTTTTCTGGACACAATAATGCCTGAATGGGGCCTTAAGGATCAAAATTGTAAAATGTTAAGGGGAAAAATTAAATGAACAAGTTCCAAGCGAAATAAAGCCCAGCCCAGCCCAAAGCGGATAATGAAAACCAGATCGCCAAACATAATAACCACGGCAGGCGCCCCTCACCACCCAGGCTGCCGTTATTGTCATGTGAAATACTGTATATGTTATTATCAATCATATTGCGCTTAGATACGTTAAATGAGTTAAAGGGATAGATTTGTTGCTCACTCAAAGCTTATCAACCTATTCGTTAATAATTAGAACACATATCCCAAAAATTCTTAAGCAATTCTCGAGCACGAACAGATCAAAACTACGACATATGCGTGAAAAATAATAAAAAACAAACAAATACATGTATATATAGCCGTCAAACAGTCACACTAAGTATAAAGCCAAGGGTCCTGCTGGGATGCCAATTCTAACATTACAATCACAGTTACTACCAACTACCCCTTGAGATAAACATGCGCATTCTTGTTCTTTCAACACTCTTCCCAAATGCAATAACCCCTCAACATGGTGTTTTTGTCGAGAACCGCTTGCGCGCGTTAAAAGATTATTGCAACGCTGAGATTAAGGTTATTGCCCCTGTCCCCTGGTTCCCCTTTTCACACCAAAAATTCGGGCGATATGCGGACTTCGCAAGAGTTCCCGGACATGAAACACGTCATGGGATTGAGATTACCCATCCTCGATATGCCCTGCCGCCTAAAATTGGGATGACTTATGCCCCTCTAGCCCTTGAGAGATGTTTTCGAAAAGAAGCCAACGCCTTGATCAGTAAAGGGTGGGATTTTGATCTCATCGACGCCCATTATTATTATCCTGATGGGGTGGCGGCTGTACGCCTCGCAAAAAGCTTGGGCAAACCAGTTACCGTTACTGCCCGCGGTACTGATGTTAACTTTATTCCCCAATATAAATCACAAAAAGCCATGATATTGGAGGCAATCTCACACGCAGATCATTCGATAACAGTTGCGGAAGCGCTGCGATCAGAAATGATCAGCTTAGGGGCAAGTGCGGAGACGATTACCACCTACAGAAACGGGGTGGATTTAGAACAATTCCGCCCTTCCACTGATCGCGAGCAGATTAGAAAAAACTTGGGTCTAGACGGTCCTGTAATAGCCAGCATTGGTCATCTTATTGAGCGTAAAGGGCATAATCTTGTCATCGAAGCCTTAAAAAATATCCCGAATGCAACTCTGCTGATTGCTGGTGATGGTCCTGAAAAGAAATCTATAACCGAGCAAGTTACAGAAGCTGGGTTAGAAAAACGGGTGCGTTTTCTGGGCGTTATTGCACACGATAAGCTTTATCAAACCTACAACGCCGCTGATATATTAGTCCTCGCCTCATCCAGAGAAGGCTGGCCAAACGTCCTCCTCGAAGCGATGGCGTGCGGGACACCATGTGTTGCAACACCTGTTTGGGGCAGCGGTGAAGTCATTAAAGAACCACGCGCGGGAAAACTGTGCGACGCCAGAACGCCAGATGCGATTGCCAGCTCAGTCAATGACCTACTCACCTCAATGCCCTCTCGCCTTGAAACCCGGCAATATGCCGAGCAATTTTCCTGGCGGGAAACATCTGAGGGTCTGCATAAGCTTTTCTCAAAAATCATCACCAATCATCAAAAATCGAATGATATTCGGTGCAAACCTTTTTCAGTTTCCACGAAGGATTTAAAACCGAAAGCCATTGTTACTATTGATACTGAGGAGTCTTTTGATTGGGATCAATTCAATCAGCAAGGGTTTAAAGTTTGTGACGTTGAACATATTGATCGGTTTCAACGGCTTTGCGAAAACCACACCATCAAACCGCTATATTTTATTACGCAACCCTTATTGCAAACTGAAAAGACCGCTAATTATTATGCAGGTCTTGTCACAACAAAAAAAGCGCACGCAGGCTTGCATCTCCATCAATGGGTAACAACCCCTTTACCCGAGAACGAACCTATTGATTACACCTCTGTTTATTATTCATTTCAAAAAAATCTACCCGATGATCTTCACCGCGAAAAACTTGCTTCGTTAATCAGATCGTTCAAAGAAATTTTTGGCCATGATCCAACTATGCACCGCGCTGGACGCTATGGCATTTCCCCAAAGGATTATTTGACGCTCCATGAACTGGGCATAACGCATGACTTTAGCCCTAGTGCGGGTTTTGATTTTAGTCATGAAGGAGGGCCAGATTTTTCCAATCTCGATAACGCACCTTTTGTGATCTATCCAAATCCAAATCCAAATGAAAAAAATCAAAAAATGGTCGTTTTACCAGTATGCGGTGCGAACGCCATTCAACATACACGCAAATTTTCAAAAAGATCGGAAACTTTGGGATACTCTTCTGTTTACACACCGCCCAAGCTCCTAAACCCCCCTTCAATTCCCATGCGCCTCTCTCCAGAAGGCGCAAAAACTGAAGATCTCTATGCCCTTGCTAAAAACTTAATTAATAAAAAACTTCCTGTTTTGACCTTTACCCTTCATTCCACCAGTTTAACCCCAGGTGCGAATGATTACGCAAAAGATGAGAGTAGCGTTGTGCGCCTATTATCATCTTGTGATAGTTTTTTTACCTTTTTTAAAGAAGAACTCGGCGGCGAATTTATTGATGCTGATCAATTAAAAGATTTTTTAAAAACATAAAACAATCATCATTTTAGCCGTTAATTTTAACCCGGCATTAAGCATAAATCGTCTAATTTTGAGACAATCAGTTCACCTTGTTTCGAGATGATTGTCATGCAGCTTTTAGAAGTCTTTCGTATTATCTGTGCCCTGTTGATCGTTTTAGGGATGATTGGCACATGCGCATTACTGGCTAAGCGTTTTGGTGTTTCAGGCCAAGTTCGTCTCAATAATAAACGAAAGCGTTTACAGGTTGTTGAAACAATCTCTTTGGACAATAAGCGCCGCCTGGCCATCATACGTTGTGATGCGCGCGAACACTTGATTGTTTTAAACCCGGCCGGTGAAACGGTTATTGAAACCAATATTGAACTTGGCGGTGCAGAGATTGCAGACCCAGTTTGTGAAAAAACAGTTTTAGAAACAAAAAATCAAATAAGTGAAAATCGCCTTGCACGTGAGGGCCAAAATTCTGTTCAGCCAGAACCTCAAAACCCCTTTAGCACATTGATTGAAAGACATTTCAAATCACCCCCCCATAATCATGCCGCTTAAGGGGGTAATGATGAGCTTAACCGGGACAAACATCAACAAAACAATAGGCCAGGCGTTCAAACGTTACGCTCCCTATCTTGGGTTTATACCAATCGTCATCTTAATTTTATGCGTAACGACAGCCCCCGTTAGTGCGCAAGGGATTTCAATTGATCTTGGTGGCAGCGAACAGGAAGCAGGTGGCAGTTTTTCCGCGCGCATTGTGCAGCTGTTAACTTTACTCACAATTCTCTCCCTCGCACCGTCTATCTTGATTATGATGACGAGCTTCATCAGAATCGTTGTAGTATTATCTTTGCTACGAACAGCACTTGGCGTTCAGCAAAGCCCCCCCAATCCAGTTATTATTTCTCTTGCATTATTCCTGACAGCTTTCGTCATGGCACCAACATTAAAAACGGCTTATGCCGATGGTATTGCGCCCTTCATGAACGAAGAGCTAACATTGGAAGAAGCATTCCCGAAAGCGGCGGCACCAGTCAAAAAATTCATGCTCGCTCAAACCCGTGAAAAAGATCTGGCATTGTTTTTTGAATTGGCCAATGAAACGCCCATTAGCCCTGAAGCGACACCATTACATGTGTTAACGCCGGCTTTTGTGATCAGCGAATTGCGCCGTGCCTTTGAAATTGGTTTTCTGGTTTTTATTCCATTCTTAATCATCGATATGGTGATCTCATCAATCCTGATGGCAATGGGGATGCTTATGCTCCCCCCCATTGTGATCTCATTGCCGTTTAAATTGGTCTTTTTTGTCCTTATCGATGGATGGCGCTTGATCGCGGGATCTCTAGTGCAAAGCTTCGGGGTTAGTTAAAGCACATTTTGAAATGGGCTCGATGGCGAGGTGCTATCCTCGCCTTTCCCCTTAAAGGGTGCAGACAAACACATATAAACAACCTTTAATCGCAGCATAGCATCAGCTAACCTAAAATTCATGCAAATCACACAATAGTGCCTTAATTTCGCATACCAAGCGATCTATAATCATTGTAATTTGCTCCCATGCATTGTCGAAGTTCAGCGATTCACGCTATGATAATTTGACAAAATGAAAGGTCTCTTGAGATGCGCCCCTCTATATTGCCTGCTATTATCAGCAGCCTCGCACTGACATGTTCACTATTGATTAGCCCATTTGCTGATGCAGCCGATCGCAAATTAAAATCAGAGCGCCTCGTGCGCCAATCAACGCAGACATTGCGTTATTTCGTTGATGAGTCTTCTTTTACCGGATTATGGAAGACAGCGGAACAAGCACAGGCAATCATCGTTGTGCCAAATTCAACACGCGCCGGGTTTATCTTCGGGGGCTCTGCTGGAGATGCCGTGATGATTGCGCGCAATGCTGATGGCTCATGGTCAGGCCCCACATTCCTGACTTTGGGATCAATCTCGTTTGGCTTACAAGTTGGCGGTGAGGTTTCCGAGTTGGTTCTCCTGGCTATGACCAATCGCGGCAAAGAACGTATTTTATCCTCTAATGTGAAGTTAGGCGGAGATTTATCGATTGCGGCAGGTCCCGTCGGTGTTGGGGCCAAAGCGAAAACAGCTGATATCCTTGCGTTTAGCCGTTCACGTGGTCTCTATGGCGGGCTGAGCCTAGAGGGCAGCCTTTTGAAGATTCGCCACAAACTAAACCACGCTTATTACGGTTCTGCAGTAACACCTGTCGATATTGTCTTTAAAGGGGTAGAAGATCGCCAAACGTCATTGCCCTTGCGGGACGCAGCTCAGAGTTTAGCGGCACGTCATCAGGTTTATGTAGCGAGTAAAACGCCCAAGACACAATCTCTTGCCAAAGCAGAGCGACAAAATATTCAACTCTCTCAGCCGCGTGAAAATCCACCAAGAATTTACGATCGGTCGACCTATAATCGTAACAATCAATATCCTGTAGATTCGCAGCCACAAACTGGAGCTTCATCTCGGTCATACTCCCAACCGACACAGGCAACATCAACAAATTATAATCGCAATACGGATTATTCATACCAAGGAAACCTGAATGTGCCCGAACTAGCTGGAGGCGCCCCCGTTTCAGACGGTCGTGTTGTTTATGATGATGATGCAGTGTACGGGGCGCCACTCGCACCTATTGATGATCGCCCATAATTAATCAGGACAGCATATTTCATACAAACCGAGACGATCATAAAACCACTTTGAAAAAAGTTCCCATTTTGTCAAATCCTACAAATTCCGAATCGATTCATGTAGCTGAAAATGATGCCCGCAAATTCTCACCTTCAGTGCAAAGAAATCGTGATGTCATTCGAGACGTTTTTCTTGAGCTGATGCCGAACAAGGGCCATGCTCTGGAAATTGCCTCCGGATCGGGAGAGCACGTGGTCCATATTGCCTCCAAAGCACCAAATTTAATCTGGCATGGTGGAGATCCGGACCAAGACTCCAGACATTCTCTAACCGCCTGGATAGAGCATTCGCAATTATCAAACCTGATGCCGCCGCATGATATTGATGTTACAAATGATCATTGGGGCATATCAGAAGAACGCCATTATGACATTATTCTGTCTATAAATATGATCCACATTGCTCCGTTCAAAGCCGCAACAGGTCTTTTTACAGGGGTAAAACGACGACTAACAAAAGAGGGAAAGCTATTTCTCTATGGGCCATTTATGCATAACGGCGAACATACGAGTCCCTCAAATATTGCATTTGATCAAAGTTTGCGCACTCGAAACCCTATGTGGGGGGTCCGAGATTTAGACTTGGAGATTATCCCCCTCGCTAAAAAACATGATTTACAGATTGATCAAATTAGAAAAATGCCTGCTAATAATTTGGTAGTCACATTCAAACGCGATAGAGTAGCCCTTTGAGCACCATTAATCTTCAATCAGCTCAACCCCGATATCTTCGCCGCGCACCACAACATGAGCACTAGCGATATCATGTCCATTTACCTGTACTTTTAAGGGAGCGTCGAGAGGATCATTTCCGACCGCAAAAGGATCATCTGATGACGTGTTCGTATCTAGTGCGATAATGCCGCCACGTCCCAATTTTAGGAATTGTGACAAAGGCATATGCGTCGCTCCGATAATGACTTTTAAATCAACACTCAGATTTTCAATCTGCGCCATTTCTCACAACCCTCACCTGTGTGATAAATACAGGCTACACAATGCCAATAATCTGTTAGTTTCTAGTTAACCTCATTGCTCTTAATCACACGACAACACAAAAATGCCCGAAAAAATCGAAAATATCCAACTCACAACCAAGCCTCTCAGTGATCATACACTAGAGTGGCGCACCAGCTCAGATCTGATCGATTATGAAAGTGCTGTCGCTTTCATGGAAGAACGCGTTCAAGCTATTCACAATGGCAAAGAACGTGAAATGATCTGGTTACTGGAACATCCTCCTCTTTATACTGCGGGAACCAGCGCGAAAGAGGAGGACCTTTTAAGCGCACAATTTCCCGTTTACCCATCTGCAAGAGGGGGACAATACACCTATCACGGCCCAGGACAGAGGGTTATTTATGTCATGCTTGACTTAAAACGCTACGGTCGCGACGTTCGCAAGTTTGTCTGTGCTCTGGAAGACTGGGTCATTACCACACTTGTAGAATTTAATATCAAAGCAGAACGGCGCGCAGGCCGCGTCGGCGTCTGGGTTGATCGCACACAACCGGGCGGACCATTAAGAGAAGATAAAATAGCGGCTATCGGCGTGCGTATTCGTAGATGGGTTAGCTTTCACGGTATTGCAATCAATGTGGAACCTGATCTCAATCACTTTACGGGTATTGTTCCGTGCGGCATTCATGATGATGGACTTGGCGTGACTTCTTTGGTTGATCTGGGCCTACCCGTCACAATGGATGATCTTGATTATGCTCTCAAGTCTTGTTTTCAAGATATTTTTGCAAAACAGAATGCATCAAACCTGTGAGCTGTATTGTGAATTGTGATAAGTAACATTGATTATAAAAAAACTGAGTCCAAATTTTTCATTCCCACGCAAACTCGATCAAAGTTTGTGTAGCTAAGCGGCCCAAAGTAACCCCCATGTGAGCCTATGCAAAACCACCCGGCAAATACTTCTAAACAAACCTTAGCGAACATGATCTCTATCGCGATAGGACGTCGATTGGCTGTGTTTAACGCCATGGCTCTCACTCTGTGGCGTGATCGCGCAAGCTTTGCTCTGACTTTTGTTTTGCCCCCCATGATATTTGTCATTTTTGCAGCCGTTTTTTCAGCGGCTGCCGGAGGAGATTTATCCATTCGATTAAGTGTGTTGGCTCCGCAAGACGAAATTTCCCAAACTTTGGTTGAGGGGTTAAACGAAAGTCAATTAATCAGTGAACTCACAATCGCATCCGACCTTAAAGTTATGCAACATCAAGTACGAGAGGGCCGCAGTGATGCGGGACTAGAAATTCTTCGCCCATCACAAACTGAAGCACCGGAATTTAAAATCTATTATGATCCTGTGAAGGAAGGGGCCGCAACGATCGTCGATGCGGCCCTATCGGGTTTGCAACCAAGTTCGGACGCTGATGAAGATGATAGTGAATTCCAAGTCGCCCCCGCCACGCGTATCTCACTCACCCCTGGGGGCACCCCCATCCCAATGGCAAGCTATTACGTCGCTGGTGTAGGCATGTTGTTCTTATTTCTATCCGGATTTCAAACAGCACTCAGCATCATCGAAGAGCGTGACAACGGCGTATTAGAGCGCGTTGCCGCTTCATCTCTTGGATTACGCCCGATGATCGAGGGAAAATTTTTGTTTCTAGTATGTCAGGGGACACTGCAACTTCTTATCATTCTTCTTGTTGCTAAATTAAGTTTTCAAATCCCCATTACCGCACCCATGATTCTCTCGCTCTCGATTATCGCCGCCGCCATTAGCGCCGCGGGTTTGTCTATTTTCGTCGTTGGATGTTGCCGCTCACGTAGTCAAGCCCATGCTCTGGGTGCTGTCCTTGCCTTAATCATGGGCGCCCTTGGCGGATCCATGGCCCCGAGATTTTTAATGGCGCCCAACATTCAAGCTATCGGCGCACTCACACCCAATGCATGGGGCATTGACGCCATAGGGGAGAGTTTATGGCGCAGCGGCGATATTAGCCTTGCGATATACCCTCTAAGCCTACTCACCCTTTCGGGGGGAGTTGGCCTATTTTTAGCCTACTTTATCACGAAACGTACTTTACGAGCCGGTTGATGCGCTCAAGGATCCAGACTTACACACGCCCTGCGGTCATACCGCCATCAACCTTGAGCTCCGTACCCGTCACAAACCTGGACTCATCGGACGCGAGATACAAAACCGCATACCCCACATCTTCGGGTTCACCCAGTCTCTTCATTGGGATTCCACGGGATAATTTTTGTTCGCCTTGCTCACCCCCGCCGCCCATTTGCAAGAGAGGATCAATAATAGGAGTCCGGGTAAAAACCGGATGCACACTATTGGCACGAATATCGAGTTTTGATTTGGCACAGTGCATCGCAACTGACTTCATCATCATGGCAACCCCGGCTTTGGAAGAATTATAAGCCATAGAATGGGCATCAGCGACCATGCTCGCGATTGATGAAATCGTTATAATTGAGGCTGGTTGGGAAGCTTTAAGATAAGGCATCGCCAATTGCGTTCCCACATATACTCCATCGAGATTAATCGCATGTGTTTTGCGCCAGCTCTCAAGAGTTTCCTGCTCAATATTGCTAAAAGTTCCAATACCAGCATTATTAATCAAAACACTGATACCGCCCATGGCAGATTCAGCTTCACGCAAAGCACTCTCCCATTGATCCCGATTGGTGACATCGAGCTCTAGGGCCGTCGCGGCGCCAGGATATTTTTTATTGATCGCATCAGCTCGCGCTTGGACATTATCAGTATTAACATCCGTAAGGACGACTTTGGCCCCCTCATCTGCCAGCATTTTTGCAAAGCATGCGCCCAATCCCTGGCCTGCACCAGTTATAAAAGCTTTTTTCCCTGCAACGCGGCCTTTTTTTTCGTCACTCATATGAATGCCCATTCTCTGTTATTATCCGTTAAAGCCTGAGTGCCTAATATAATTTTACGCGCACTCTAACTTTGTTCTCGAATTTGGTCTTTCGCCTCGCGTAAAAGAACCTGCATTTGATGGCGGATTTCTTCGTCTGAGGTGGGGTTATTCTCAGCGTCTAAATCAGCGCGAACTTTACGAAATACATCTTCATCACCAGGCTCTTCCAAATCAGCGCGGATTACCGTTTTTGCATAATCTTCGGCTTTCTCGTCACTCAAACCCAGCAACTCAGCAACCCATAATCCCAACAATTTGTTTCTACGCGCTTCAACTTTAAATTGTAGCGCCTGGTCATTTGCAAATTGTTTTTCAAAACTGTTTCTAAGATCGTCTAACGTATTCATTGATGAGGCTTCACTTTCTCGAAAAAATAGACAGGCTAAACTATGTGCTCAATCGCTTACATATCTGATATGTAAGCCGATCGGCTTGATCGCGCAATTAGAGAATGCAGAATAATATGTGGAAAAGTATGTGGGAAACCCTTTCAAAACTGACGCATAAACTGTCAACATATTTCAAACTAAATCCGAGTTATCCACAGTGAGTAAATTGTGAATAACTCAGACGTTATTGTGCAAATGTTGTGGATAAAATATCAGTTTTTACAACAAATACCCTATTCAAGACTATCCTTGCAATACTGCCTCATAGCGCCAACGGTGGTCCGTAAAAATTCATTATAAATATTGGGTTTTTTGGCGTTGATATGACCAATGATCGTTGCCTGATAATCCGGGATCGCAAAAGCAAATGTGAGATAACCAAAGATATCGCCCGTGTGGCCGACCAGACGTAATCCATCGCGGCCCACCAGAATTTCAGCGCCTGCGCCACCTCGCGTCCGCCCGCTACCATAGGCAACTTCATCAGCTTGCATGGATTTGCCCAACGCATTCATGCTGCCATCTTGTAAAAACAAAGCTGCTAAAAATGTATTGAGATCCGAAGTGGTGGCGGTGATTCCACTATCTGGGCCCGTATTTTCTGCATATTTCCAAGTATCAACCCACGAACGCAGTTCAGTTCCATAACCATGAATAACGCCACCCGGATGACTGGTATGATACTGCGTTTGCCTCAAATCTAATGGTTTAATGATGATTTCCTGCATTAATTGCGATAAAGGTTTACCAGTCACGCTTTCGGCTGCTAGCGCCAATAAATGATAGTTTGTATTTGAATAACCATAGGCCTGCCCGGGGGCTGTTTTGGCTTTGCGTCTTCGAGCAACACTTAAGACAAAATCCGTATCTATCGGTTTACGCCAATCCCTCAACAGATAAGAGCGCGCATCGTAATAATCAGGTATACCGCTTGTATGGTTCAATAATTGGCGCAATGTCGCCTGCAAATTCGGTACCCCTCGCGTGTCGCTTTCATCGAGATAAGATTGAATCGAACGATCTAAATCTAGCTGGCCATCGCGGACTAATTGATGAATAATTGCCGCCGTATACAATTTTCCCACACTGGCAATACGCAAGGGTTCATTGATGGGCATTGACGCTTTTGTTTTTCGATTAGAGACGCCAGCCGAACCGCGATAAGAAATTCCACATCCATGAATATCTAATATTGCCCCCGCTTTGGCGGATTTCGCGGTTTCTTCAACAATCGTTTTCAGCTGAATGTCTTGTGAAATTGCAGGAGCAGTAGTCAGGACAGCCGTAGTCCATGCCATTGCAGGTGTTAAAAATTTCATCATGTTCGAAAAATAAAAACTCATACAAAACTCCTTTTTATTATCAATACCATGGCTATATTGATTTGTGTCGGCGAAATTAATTGGTATTATTGCGATATTCGCCATATTTTTTTACTAGTATGAATGTTTTCGTCACATGAAATTAGACAGATTTGATCGCGCGTTATTGGAGATTGTACAAACCAACAATCAAATCTCCCACGCAAAAATAGGAGAGATGATCAATCTCTCAGCGTCTTCAGTACGTCGCCGCCTCGCCGTTTTGGAAAAAGCGGGCATCATTACGCAAAATGTAGCGCTTACAGATCCCACAAAACAAGGCTTAAGCTTTATTGTTTCTGTGAGTTTTGAACGCGAAGACCCTAAAATTTACGAAGCCTTTCGTCAGCAAATGATTGAGGATGACACGGTTTCTCAGTGTTATTCGGTATCAGGTGAACTTGATTTTTTGTTGATTGCCCATGCAACAACACCGGAAGCCTTTGAAAAATGGGGCGAGATTTCCCTGATGAGCAACCCTGCCATACGGCGCTACTCAACTTCATTAGTATGGAAACGAAACAAGTTCACCACAAAAATCACCCCCTTCACGGAGTAAAATATCTAATACGCATAATGATGACTATACCAGTTATGCCCTAGCTGGGATCTTTAAAATTTGGCTTACGCTTTTCTAAAAAAGCCGAGACGCCTTCTCGGCAATCGTGGCTGATAAAAGCCTTATTTAACGCCACACTTTCATCAATATGAGATTCGAATGGTGAATGGCTCTCGACGCCTTTGCGCAAGAGCGATTTGATTTGCGCTGTTGATTGTGGGGAACAATTTTGAGCAATATCTTGCGCAATTTCCATTGCACGCGTCATAACTTCTGGCTCGGCGACTAGCTGAGAGAGCAATCCTGAAGACAATGCCTCCTCGGCCTCAATCATG
The DNA here is from genome assembly GCA_964479275.1 of uncultured Caulobacterales bacterium. Lineage (GTDB taxonomy): Bacteria > Pseudomonadota > Alphaproteobacteria > Caulobacterales > Parvularculaceae > CALLPQ01. Next base: position 2,610 of record CAYZLR010000033.1, on the reverse strand, counting down.
CGCCCGGTCACCCCCCATTCACTTGCTTTTCCAACCCCGACAAGACGGGGCAGAAAATAACTCGCAGCGCCATCCCAAACAATGCCTCTTCGGGAAAACGGAAAAGCAAATTTAGCCCCTTGTGATGCTATCCGAATATCCATCGGGAGCAATTGCGTCGCCCCGATACCTACCGCAACCCCGTTAATCGCCCCAATAATCGGGGTCTCGCACGCATAAATTTTCAAATTGAGGATACCGCCCATATCTCGCCCCACCATGCCGTGCTTTGGGTGATCGTAATCAGGGGCTTGAGAGGCAACAGAGTCAAATCCAGCGCTGATATCAGCGCCTGCACAATATGCTTTACCAGCACCTGTCATGATAATCGCTCTAATTGCCGGATCTGCATCGGCTTGTTCAACCGCTTCAACCAGAGCTTGGTGCATATCTCCATTATAGGCGTTCATTTTATCAGGGCGATTAAGGGTCAAGACCCTGACACGCCCATGGTCTTGTCTTAATAAGACGTTGCTATCTTGATGCATGGCAATTTCTCTTAAATTTTACAAAGGACAAGCTTAACAGGCTAGCAAGAATGCCAAAAGTCTCAGGCACACCTGGTCTTGCAATGAGATCAAATCACAGAATCAAACATCTCCCAATCATATCTATGCCTTATGTATAAGCTGTGCTAGGGGATCTTCATCATAGGCAGGGTTCGAGTCGGCTGAACAAAAACGTCAAAAACCGGGTAAGCATTCCAAATCCGGGTTTTCCGCAGATTTAAAATCCTATTTTTTACAAAGGTTACATCCCTTATGTCACGGCGCAAAAAAATATATGAAGGCAAAGCCAAAATTCTTTATGAAGGCCCTGAACCGGGGACAATCATTCAATATTTTAAAGATGATGCAACCGCGTTTAACAATCAAAAACATGCGATTTTAGAAGGAAAAGGCGTTCTGAATAATCGCATTTCCGAATTTATTATGCGCGGCCTTGAAACCATATCTATCCCGACTCACTTCATCCGCCGTTTGAATATGCGCGAACAATTGATCCGTCATGTGGAAATCATCCCGCTTGAAGTTGTGGTGCGTAATGTTGCTTCTGGCTCGATTGTCAAACGCATGGGACTTGAAGATGGTTCATCCCTGCCCCGCTCCATAATTGAGTTTTATTATAAGGACGATGATCTGGGTGATCCCCTCGTATCAGAAGAGCATATCACTGCCTTTAACTGGGCAAATACCCAGGAAATTGATGACATGATGTCGATGGCGCTTCGCATTAATGACTTTTTAAGTGGTATGTTTTCTGCGGTGGGCATACGTTTGATTGATTTCAAGGTGGAATTTGGACGGCTTTATGAAGGCGATATCATGCGCTTGGTACTTGCCGATGAAATTAGTCCGGATAGCTGTCGGTTGTGGGATGTAGAGACCGGTGACATTATGGATAAAGATCGCTTTCGGAAAGATTTGGGTGATGTCATTGAAGCCTACAGAGAAGTGGCCATGCGTCTTGGTATTTTGCGCGATCCGGAAAACAACACGACCAAGGGCCCAATTTTAGTCAGTGATAATGATCTTAAGATCGATGGAAACAAATAGAAGAGATCGATAATGAAAGCAAAAATACACATTACGCTCAAAAACGGCGTCCTGGATCCACAAGGAAAGGCTATTGAAAACGCGCTCAATGGCCTGGGATTTGAAGGGGCTTCAAATATACGCCAGGGAAAAATCATTGAAATGAACCTTCAAGATGACGGTGAAGCGGCGGCACGCGCAAAAATAGAAAATATGTGCGCAAAGCTTCTTGCAAACCCCGTGATGGAAAATTTTGAAATCGAAATTCTTTAAGGCAGGCTTTTGTTATGAAATCCAGTGTGATTGTTTTTCCAGCCAGCAATTGTGATCGCGACGCTGCCGTGGCCCTTGAGACCGTAACAGGAAAACCTGCACAGATGGTCTGGCACCAAGAAGCCACTCTTCCCGATACTGACTTAATTGTTCTCCCCGGCGGGTTCTCCTATGGTGATTATCTACGTTCAGGAGCCATGGCCGCCCGCTCACCAATCGTACACGATATCATTGCAAAAGCGGGCGCGGGCACTCCGGTTATTGGCATTTGCAATGGCTTTCAAATTCTGACTGAAACCGGATTATTACCAGGTGCTTTATTGCGAAATTCAGGGCTCAACTTTGTATGTCGTACCGTGACCCTAAAAGTCGAAAATACAAACTCGCGCTTCACTTCGGGTTTGAAAAAAAATCAATATTTCGATTTTCCCGTCGCCCATCACGACGGTAATTATTATGCTGATGATCAAACATTACGAACTCTAGAAGAAGAAGATCGTATTGCTTTTCGTTATGTCGATAATCCAAACGGTTCATCAAAAGATATCGCGGGAATAATCAATGAAAGCGGCAATGTTTTAGGTATGATGCCCCACCCAGAACGGGTGATATCACCGCTTCTGGGTGGTATTGATGGCTTAACTTTTTTCAAGCAGATTATCGAAACTATTGATTAATGTACTATAAATTTCAAAAGTAACATCATTCTAGGAGCTATCCTCATAAATCTTGCTGATATTGTCGAACAGTGATTCTTTTTTGA
>CAYZLR010000032.1:0-33666 GCA_964479275.1 uncultured Caulobacterales bacterium | reverse complement strand
CAGAATCATAAGTCGCTGAAATCACTCAATTGTAATTTTGAATTGGGCTCTAAGCAATGCGGGATTGTACGTAATTTCTGAAATTAGGTCTTTGGCAGTTGAAAAAGCCCCAGCGGTGCGCTTTCAACATCACTCATTTCAGCACGGATAGTGATCCGATGGGTGATATTTCCGGCATAGGCATGGCCCTTAAGCTCGGTAAACGGAAAGAACTTCTAGGTTGATAAAACAAGAGGTGTTTTAGTGATTTGCTCAATGCCGCCAAAATTTTCTGTAATCCAATGGGCTAAATCAACACTCCATTCATAGAAATCTTCATCAATTTCCGGTTTTTTTTTAAAAAATCGCGTGACACATAGTTTCCTCAAATGGCATTTCATTTGAGAAGATTATGAGTTATTTAGCTTAATAAGACTAAACTGTAAGTAAGGGCGGCCAAATGCAATCTGAAGTCCTCACCACGGATCACTTTTGCGCCCTTTGCTTGCAAGATGATGAGGAGGGGCTGGCATAACAAAAGAAATCATCAACCACACAATCCATTTGGAGATGCTCTAAGCCGCCAACACCCGGTCAATCTCATTGACGAGATCTTTTAAATGGAAAGGTTTGGAGAGAACGGTTGCGTCTTCCATGGATTTTTCCTGTGCGTTGAGGGCAACGGCGGCAAAGCCGGTGATGAACATGATCTTCATATCCGGATCGATTTCTGCAGCCCGGCGAGCCAGTTCGATACCATCCATGACCGGCATGACAATATCTGTGAGAAGCAGGTCAAACTCGCGCAGCTGGAGTTCGGTCAACGCCTCATCTCCCTGCGCTGCATCTACAACGTCATGACCTGCACGCTCAAGGGCTTTTTTCAAAAAGCTGCGCATTGAGTCATCATCTTCCGCCAGTAAAATCGAAACCATCTCGTTGACCTTTATCTCTCGCCCTGCAGATTGAACTACTCAGGTATTACACATATCCGTTTAACCAAGGCCTAATTCTTGTGACTCTGTCCTTAGCAGATCAGAGTGGATTGTCTCAAGCCTACTCAATTTGTCATCTCACAGCAATTTTTGCGCCGTTTTGCCTTATCTCATGCTGTTTCATAAAAAATCATTTCGTCACTCGACTATTCGATCAAAGCAATCAATATCTTGAACAGGTGCCACCATCTCACCCTATAAATGCGCTCTATTCATTTGATAAAGCTTGCAAGCGCCTCGGCCTTCATGAGCCATTTCCCCATTTTTGTCATGCTCTTTCTCTGATATTTTTGAATATGGCGCGCGCCAACAGGCCCTTTGCAGTTTGAGACAAAGCTCCATATACTCATTTTCAAGTTTGATGTTGGTTAAGGGCGCCCGTGGTTAAAAATTCTTTTTTCAAAAATTTTGGTGCTGAAGCCATCTCAGCACTTAAAGAGGGGGCATCATTGCAAACTGATCGGCCCTTCTCTGAACGCCCCATATCTTCTGACCTTACAGATAATTCAAAGGCGGACTGCGATAGTGAGTTCACTCCTATTGAAATCATCAATCCATCAGCGCTGAAAACACCCGTTATATTTGCATCACCTCATTCCGGACGACACTACCCGGCAAGCTTCCTTGAACTTTCCCGGCTTAACCCGAAGGCGCTGCGGTTTTCAGAAGATAGCTATGTTGATTTGTTGTTTGAAAGTGCCCCCCGTTATGGGGCGCCCTTGCTCAAGGCGCTTTTTCCAAGGGCTTACGTCGATGTAAATCGCTCTGAAAAAGAAATTGACCCTAGTATGTTTCAAGGGCGCATACCCAGTGGCTTTGATACAAGATCGAACAGAGTGATGGCGGGCCTGGGTGTTATCCCTAAAATTGTTGCTGACGGGCAATATATATATGGCACCAAATTGCCATTAAGTGTCGCAGCCGAGCGCCTAAATTCTTGCTACATGCCTTATCACAAGGCGCTGTCCCACCTTATTGCAAAGGCGAAAGAAACCTTTGGCGTTGCGGTTGTTGTTGATTGTCATTCTATGCCATCAGCTGGCGGCGCCCCCTTGAGAGCAGAAGAGCCCCCTATTGATTTCGTTCTCGGCGATCGCTTTGGGGTATCATGTGCAGCCTGTCTGCCGGGTTTAATTGAGTCGGTCTTGCACAAAAACAACCATCATGTCGTTCGCAACGCTCCCTATGCAGGTGGCTATGTCGCCAATGCCTATGGTCGCCCCTTGCAAGGCGTACATGTCATTCAAGTCGAAATCAATCGCCGTCTCTATCTAGACGAGACCCGGATCACACGGACTGAGCACTTTGATCCTTTGAGAGCACAGATGGAGGAGCTGGTTGCAGAATTGACCGCAATTGATCCTGGGGCGCTGCGTCCTGTGCAAGCCGCAGAATAATTTTTAAGATCCCTCTGCCAATCCATTTCAAAGGGTAACGATTAAAAAAAAGACCGCAAACAATGTTGCGGTCTAAAGTCTAAGGGAGGAAACGCCCAAAAGGGCAATAGCACCTCAGTGCTACCCACTTAATATAGCTATTGACTTTTGTTCTCGCAAGCTTTTTTTGCGGCGCAGCACGATTTTACTTGAGCGTGTTGTTTTGGATGAATATTTCAATAGCATGCAACATTTGGCATAGTGCGCTATTTTAATGGTATTTTATGGCGCAACATGTGGCTTTTACAAAAAATATTTTTGCAATCACGAAAGGTATACGCGCATTTGATGGCACGTTACCTATCAAACAATGCTATTTGTGTGGAACTGCCGGCCCGCGACCACGGTATGCTATCTTTAAAGCACCTCCACTTCAATTTGAATCGCCAAAGTGCTTTAAGCCCTTCTTCACACTCTATTTTAGCGCCCACTCCCAAAAGGCTAAACTTTCCCATACACTTTGTGTATCTAATCGGCTTACAATTTATCGTTTTATCAAAAATAAAGAGGGTTACTATGATTGAAGTCGCATTGGTGTTGTTCATTGGGTTATTTGGTGGATTTGCGGTTGGGGCACAAGGCGCAATTTCCGGCGCAATGAGCCAACGCATCGGCGGAGCGGCGGGAAGTTTTGTTATTCATCTCGGCGGCACCATTGCGTCACTCTTACTTTTATTATCTCGTAAGGGAGAAAATATTGAGGAAATTGGAACTCTCCCCTGGTATATGCTAGGTGCAGGTATTTTTGGTGTGATCTTATACTTAACCCTTGGTCAAACCATTCCCAGATTTGGCGCAACAGTTGCCATAGCGCTATTGATCATTGGTCAATTACTCTCCAGCATTATTATTGATCATTTTGGTCTCTTTAATTTGCCCGTTCACTCCATTGATCTCACCCGCATTCTCGGTGTGGTGGTTTTATTTGCCGGAGTCTATTTGATTATCAAATCGTGACTGAGCGAAATCGCTTAGCACTGTCGCCTTGCATTGAGCGCGTGTTTAGCGCAATGGTTAATTGTAAACTAAAGTTGAGGGTCTTTTTGAATGACAAAAAACACGTCTACTGATCAACCGACATCCGATCATAAATCGGATGGGCCGTCTCATAAAACGATTAAAAAGAAAAGTGCCTTGCGCCGATTAGGTTCTGGAGCCATGTCTGGCGCAAAGAGGCTCACCAAAGCTCGCCAACGTTTTACAATGCCTAATGGCGAAGTCTCAGGGTTGCGTATTGTTGTCGCTACGGATGCCTGGAAACCGCAAGTTAACGGCGTCGTACGTTCGTTGGAGACACTTGGTGACATCCTAACGTCATTCGGAAATGAAGTTCTTTACATCACACCTAATGATTTTAAATCATTACCAATGCCCTCTTATCCAGAAATCCGATTGTCACTTTTGCCAAACCGTAAAGTGGCGAAAACGATTAACGATTTTAAACCAGACGCCATTCACATCGCGACAGAAGGCCCGCTTGGCAGGGCCACCCGGCGGTTTTGTAAGCGCCGTAATTACCCCTTCACGACAAGCTTTCACACACGGTTTGCAGAATATGCCAATGAGCGTTGGTCCATCCCGGTTCATTGGGGCTATGGCGTACTAAAGGATTTTCATAAAAGCGCTGAAGCAACGATGGTGGCGACAGAAGGCATGCGCGAGGAGATGAGCGCAAGAGGTTTCACCAATTTAAAACTATGGGCGCGCGGTGTTCATCTGGATATTTTTAAACCGGGCGAGCGTAGCCTTCTTGACCACCATGAACGCCCGGTTTTTTTATATGTTGGCCGCATCGCGGTTGAAAAAAGCATAGAGGATTTTCTCACGGTAGATTTACCCGGTACGAAAGTTGTCGTCGGTGACGGCCCTCAAAAGGAAGAGCTAGAAAAAAAATATCCCGATGCAGAATTTACCGGACCAAAGTTTGGTGAAGAACTCGCCGATTACTATCAAGCTGCAGACGTTTTTGTTTTTCCATCACGAACAGATACTTTTGGATTGGTCAATATTGAAGCTCTGGCATGTGGAACGCCCGTTGCCGCCTATCCAGTCAGAGGGCCATTGGATATTTTAGGCAACGCGCCTGCCGGATGCGGCACAATGAATGAAGATTTAAAAGCAGCCTGTATGAGTGCCTTGGAAAATAGAGATCGTGAAGCTTGTCGGATCCATGCACAAAATTTCTCCTGGGAAGCAGCGACAAGACAATTTGTTTCCAATCTTGAGATCGCGGGGTTCGATGAAGAATTCTGGTTACGCTCAGCAAAAATGATCGATTAACTATAATCGCGAAGCCCGCTCATTCACAAGCGTTTCAACTCATCAAAACAAATGTCTCATCTTAACACAGACGAATTGTTTCATATCCATCCACTTTAGATTGCATAGCACCACATCAAGGATCATGAACTCAAATTAAACTCTCTACGGGCGTCAAAAATCATATTGATTACAACTAAAAAGCTACGTAGCAACATTGAAAAACCCTTATAATATCACAGCTTTAGCGCGAAAAACCTGAATTGCTTCTGGTTTTACGCGCTATAAAAAATTTAAAAATTCACCGTTCAGAGCAAAGCGGCACGGCCCTTGCGTCCATTGAGGATAATTGCAGCAACCCATTCAAGCGCTGCGTGTATCATTCAAAGGAGATTATTGATGGCCCATCCCATAGATCATCATGTCGGACAAAGGTTGCGCCAGCGTCGTCGATTGCTTGGATTAACCCAACAAAAACTCGCTGAAGCAGTCAATATTCGGTTTCAACAGATTCAAAAATATGAGAGTGGTGCCAACAGGATTTCTGCATCACGCCTATGGTCACTTTCCAGAGCGCTGGATATTCCTGTTGCCTATTTCTTCGAAGGTCTAAACGGGCGTGACCCCTCTGATCCGGCTTATATGAACGGGCAGAGCAATGGTGTTGCCAATACCAATAGCGGTGATGTTTTCAATCAAAAAGAAACCATCGACCTTGTGCGCGCATACTACAATATGAAAGATGAGCCGCGGCGTAAATTACTCGATCTTGCGAAAGCAATGTCTGGCGCTGCCTGATTTAGTAATTCCTATGGATATCATAGGTGGGCAGAAAGGTGCTGTATCAAGGTTATTGATACAGCACCTTTTATTTTTCTGACCAGACAGCAAGTTCATTACCATTGGGGTCTTCGAAATGGAATCGACGCCACCGGGAAGCGCATAAATATTTCGAAAAATTTTTCCGCCACTCGCCTTGATGATTTGTAACTTTTCATCCAGTTTGTTGGCATAGAGAATAACCAAAACCCCAGAATTTGCTGGCTTCACCCCTGCTTCACGATGAAATCCCCCTCGATATTGGCGCCATAAAAGCTCAAAGAATCCATCCCCCATTGAGTGAAATGCCAGCCCAAAACCACTGAATAAAAGTTTTGTGTCGCCCCTATATTTAAAAGCAGCTTCATCTAAAAAAGATCATTGAAAAATAAACAAGCTGAGCGCAAACTAAAAGCCCTATGGAAAACATGCCCCCGAATATGAGCGAATTGCTTCTCGTTGCAGAGCGATTAGCCGATGAAGCGCAAAAAGAAACCTTACCGCGGTTTCGTAGCCGAACCCAGGTTTTCAATAAAGCGGGGGTCTGGTTCGATCCCGTCACTGATGCAGATCGCGAATCCGAACGATCAATGCGCAGGATGGTACAAATGCTGTACCCAAAACATGGGATATTAGGCGAAGAGTTTGGTGAAGAATTTGGCGCTGGTTTTGATGGAACCGATAAACGATCGGATTATCGCTGGGTCTTTGATCCAATTGACGGCACACGGGCTTATGTATGCGGCACAACCAGCTGGTTAACATTGATTGCGTTGGAATATAAAGGCCATGCAGTTTTAGGGGTTCTCGACCAACCCTTTACAGGTGAACGATGGGTGGCCACTTGTGAAGAAACAATCTTTATCCACCAAAACAACAAGCGAAAATGTCAAACCAGCGCCTTAGACCGGTTGGATAGAGCACGCATCACCACAACCGATCCCAGGAGAACCCAAGGGTACTTTGATGCTGCGGGCGCTGATGCGTTTAAAAAGCTCAGCCTCGCAACGCGCCTTGCCCGCTTCAGTCTCGATGCTTACGGCTATGGACTGCTGGCTTTGGGTGAAATTGATATCATTTTAGAATCCGGGCTTGCAAGGCATGATTATGCCGCACTAGAACCGGTGATAGTCGGGGCTGGCGGCGTTATCACCAATTGGTCAGGTAACCCTCTCGGCAGCGATGATAACGGTGAAGTTCTGGCATGCGCGAATAAAACACTGCACGAACAAGCCTTGATGTTATTAAAATAAAAATAGGGTTTTAAAAGCTGATCCATTTAGCCGTAATGTCGGAGCATTTTGCGTTCAAGTGGGTACCGTTTGACGGTTCACCGGCAACAACGATGTGACCTCACAGCCGCCAAGAAAACCTCATAAAATCCATAGCGACACAGGAATGGCATAAATATGATCGAGAGCGAACCGAATTATTTGCCAATCTTATCGACAAAAGATGTTCATTTTCGATTTTCTACCCTTTGAACATGTCTTAAAGGAAGAAGTTACAATATTTTTGCGATATAACATTAATGATGTAACGCTCTACTAAGGCAACATTTATGGATAGCAACCAAACAAAAACTGTCGAAGAACTCACCCGTTTGAAACCAAATTGGAATGCTGATGGATTGATCACCGCTATTGCCATCGATCATGAAACCAATTTTTTTTTAATGCTGGCCCATATGAATGAAGACGCACTGTTGCAAACATTACAGGAAAAGCAAGTGGTTTACTGGTCGCGTTCGCGTCAAAAGCTCTGGCGCAAGGGAGAAACTTCGGGTCATACACAAACCCTGATTGAGGCTTACATCGATTGTGACCAAGATGCATTGTTACTGCGCGTCAAGCAAAAAGGCCCTGCTTGCCATACGGGACGACAATCTTGTTTTTATCGCAGAGTAGTACCAAATCAAACTCAGGGACATCACAGCCTAGAATTCATCAAATCCCCATGACGGATTTTCACAATACTCGGTATAGAGATATTTTTCGCCTCGCATGGCCCGCATCTATGGCTGCATCAATCACACCGCTTCTGGGTACAATTGATGTTTGGGCATTAGGGCAGTCACAAAATCCCCTTAATATTGCAGCGGTGGGTTTGGCCGCGACTATTTTTTCTTTGGCTTACTGGACCTTTGGCTTTATTCGCATGAGTGTTGCAGGACTTACAGCCCAAGCCATAGGGGCTAAAGATGTTTTAGAAAGCCGAAATGCATTTCTACGTGCAGCCTGTATTGGCGCAGTCCTCGGGATTCTTATGCTATTGCTACAATGGCCTATCGGACGTTTTGCCTTTTATCTCTTGGGATTAGGGTCACAGGCCAGCACGCAAACGTTCTATGCCGCACAGGAATATTTCTCGATCCGCATTTGGGGAGCACCTTTTGCGCTTTCCACTTACGCTTGTCTTGGCTGGTTGACCGCGCGTGGTCGCACTGATTTTCTCTTGCTAACCGGCTTGATTATGACCACGCTTAACATCTGCCTCGATATAGTATTTGTTCTCAAATTCCAATGGGGGGCAAGCGGAATTGCGCTGGGTACCTTACTAGCTGAGGTTATTGGTGCACTGATTAGTTTTTTTCTAGTCGCTATCATCTTGAAAAAAGATGGCTTGCTCTTTGACAAACCTGACCGTCGTGAGCTTTTTAGAAATGAAAAAATAAGGCGCACATTGTCGATAAATCGCGATATTTTTATTCGCACGGGCTTATTATCTTTTGCCTTTGCCTGGTTTGTTCAAAGAGGCAGCGCATTTGGTGATATCACGCTTGCCGCCAACCAGGTCCTGCTACAATTGTTTCTATTTACAGGTTTGGCCTTAGATGGCACAGCCATTGCCGCAGAAACTTTAGTGGGTCAGGAATTGGGTCAGCGCCATGAACGCAATGGCCTTAAAAATTACATGATGATTGTTCGAAACAGCTTTATAATGGCGTCAATCGGGGCACTGTTATTTACGGTTTTTTATGGTCTTTTGGGAAAATCCATTGTCGGTCTACTGACACCAGAAAATGAAATCTTTACCGTCAGCTTGACTTACCTTCCCTGGGTCATCATTAGCCCTATGATTGTCATGGTTTGTTTTCAGCTGGATGGTATTTTTGTCGGCGCAACACAATCACGAGAAATGAGAGACTCAATGATTTTTGCAGTCTCGATTTTCGTACCCGCTAGCATTGTTTTAGCAAGGTATTTTGATAATCACGGATTATGGCTCGCATTTTCATTATTTTTTATAGGCAGAGCCGTTACCTTGTGGCGGTATATGCCACGTATCAAACAAAAGTTTTCGTCTGATACGAGGCATGTTTAAGGGGTCAAAAATTAGCGCCGGTTTGGCAACACATTATCAACAGCGATTGCGTCATATTCTTTAAAGGCCAACAAAATGAGTGTTGCAAAAAATACTGTTGAAGATGGGAAGAACAGTAAATTACCTTTCGCGCCTTCTTCAAATAGCTGAACGCCAAGAGGGCTCACGAGCGGGTCAAGCAAATGCTTCCAGATAAAACCAGCACCAACACCGAGAATAATTGCCTGCAAAGGGTAAGTCACAATGCGGAGTAATCCCAAAACGATCAAAGCGCCCAGCAAAATTTCACCGTATCCGAAAAACAGCTGCATTTGTTCAGAGTTAAATAAACCATTGTAATATTTTCCTGACAACCCAACGCCTGAACTTGGTGCGTTAACTCGTAACATGCCCCAGATAATCAGGAGCGCGCCAGTCGATATTCTTAAAAGTAAGAGTGATATTGCTTTCATTTGAGTGCCCTCTCATTAGTAGATTTATAATTGTAATTTTTTTCAAAGTTGCAGAATTAGTAAAGCGTTAACTAAACCAAAAGACAAACCCAAATCGATTGTGCAGTGCATTAATTAAGCATAAACAGACAAAATCACGCTGTTTACCACTACTGCATCCCATTAAGGTGTATCAAAAAACATCTCCCTCGCCTCTTTAGGGAATTACCCCGTTCGTTACGGGCATCAGGCTTCATTGATATTGCCTTCACTCAAAGAGCCGCGCCCACGCCTTGGGTCAGGCTCAATATCAATACCTAGCCGCGACCCTAGGTCATCTGCACCGCCGACATAGAGGCCATCCAACCAGATTTGTGGGGTCGTAACTGGCGTTTTTTCCCCAATAATGGGCTTAACACGTGATAACATTTCATACATCGCGCCAGGATTTTTAACAACATCATAATATGTATACGTTATATTTGCGTCATCAAGATAGTTCTTCGCCCGGGTGCAATGCGGGCATTTTTCTTTACCAAAAACAACATTCCCCTCAATCTCAAATCGTTTCACATATTCTCGAATAACGGCCTCTGTCAAAACCCCACGATTAAGCGCATCTCCCTGTCCGATTAGTTGTTTTTCAACCATAACAATCGGAGCATGCCAGCCCCCGCTCAATAACGGTTTCCACCAATTCGAAAGCCATTCATAAACCTCGAATTCAACCTTAATGTCTGCCAGTTCCGTATTCAACGTATCTTCGATAACGTCTTCGGTTAACGCACATTCCCCACAAGGGATTTTAATTTTAAAAGGCCCCCATTTGCCAGCCCATTTGTAAAGCGTTAATCTTACTGGAATGCCCTTATTTTTATTTGATGCCATTGGATATGTCGCCCATTTCATAAACCTAAAACGACGATACAATGGCGAGATTAAACGATAGTCAAATCACAAATTCAAGCTTTCCCAATTTCAATGTGTAATCCTTTTTATGAGAGGCATTTATGCAACCCATACCAGGTCAATCCCATAACCAAGTGTGGGAAAATCTGTCCCCAAAAGCGACGGGACGATTGATGCCTATTTTGATAATTGTAGCCCCAAGCTTGACCAATCTGATTGAAGTCATCACATAAAGATTATCGGTAAAGTTAAGAGATGAGAAAACTACATGATCAGTGATCTCTACGGAGAACAAATTCTAGAAGCTGCGGCGAATTTGCCGGGCTTTGAGCGATTAGAAAACCCGGATGCTCATTCTCATAAAATGAGCCGCGTGTGTGGCTCTGAACTCTTTCTTGATTTAAATTTCGACAACAACAAAGTCAGCGCAGTGGGTTTGAAAGTTCAGGCTTGCGCCCTGGGGCAGGCTGCAGCCTCTATAATCGTACAAAACCTGATCGGTGCGAATGCCTTGGAATTGTTCGCACTCCATGATCAAATGGTAGCCATGCTAAAACAAGGCAAACAAGCACCGAGCCACGAACGATGGAGCGATATTGCAGCTTTAGCGCCAATTCATGACTATCCACAACGCCATGCCTCAACCTTGTTGATGGTGAAAGCGATCGAGGAATGTCTGGTGCAAATGGGATTTACAAGACAGGCACCCCTTACCACATAGCCCTATCGGTATGTCGGACATAGGGAACCGATATTATGATCTTCAGTTTCCACACCCAATTTCGCGCCTAATTAAGACTGGTCACTAAATACCACCTCCGCTTTTTTGAATCAAAACGCGCAATAATTGAGTATAAAACTCTGATCACCCACCCCCCTCAAGACGAGCATCAAAACGGGCTGCTTTTTCCTTTTCTGAGACCGCCGCTTCATGGTGCAACCATTTGGTTAGGACCTTTACCGCTCTGTTATTGATCTTCGATTTGGGATGAACAATATAATAGGCAAAATCTGTCGGAGTCGTCATATCAAATGGAATAACAAGACGAGCCGCCTCGAGATCGGAGAGCGCAAGAGCAGCTTTAGCCAACGCCACCCCTTTCCCGGCAACCGCAGCCTCTATCACAAGACTAGACTGATTGAATGTGGGCCCCCGATTTGCGGTTACGCCACCAACTTTTGCTGCCTTCAGCCACATCGACCAATCCGGGCACTTCTCATCCTTGTCCGGGCTGCCATCATGGAGCAAAGTATGATTCACAAGATCTGCCGGAGTACGCAGAGGGTGGTCCCCCATCATCAGGCGAGGACTGCATACAGGAACGATCGTTTCGGACATCAGATAATCTGTATGTAATCCGGAATAAGCACCTGAACCATAGCGTATGGCCAAATCGACATCATCTGCAGTGAAATCGACAATACCCATATCAGCTGACAGCCAGACCTCAAATTCCGGATGTTTCTCCGCAAAATGATCCAAACGCGGGACTAACCACTTGGCCGCCAGAGACGGCGCCACCGAAATCCTTAAGCGACCACTTTCATTGCGTTGAGAGAGAATATCCCCAACCTCAACAAGCTTTTCAAACGCTTCACGAAGGGGGGGGAGAGAGGCTTGCGCCTCATCTGTTAAAAGTAACCCTTTCTTTTGACGTCGTATGATCGGACTTCCAAGAAAATCCTCTAAAGCCTTGATTTGCTGACTTACAGCGCCAGGTGTGACATTCAATTCCTCCGCAGCCTTAGAAAAACTTAAATTACGGGCTACAGCTTCAAAAACACGCAAACTATTTAAGGGGGGTAAATTTTTCATAATTATAATTTAGGTAATCTATTGAATAAAAACGCAACTCTGATTGATGATTTCGAAAATAAACCAATATTCACCTGAAATCACTTTCTAGTGAGAGCTTAGCCTCAAGCCTAAAAATATAGACCAATATACTTATATTATAGAATATCTAAACCATAAACAAGGAAAAATCGTTTTTCGGTGAGAGTTTTCACCAGTATAGAATGCTCGAGCAATTCTAGTTTATGAAATTTTTCTCAACTTAAGACACAGAAAATCTAAACCATGCAGAATTTTCCTATTTTTCTTCCTCTACAGAGGCAAAAAGTTGTGATTACCGGGGGCGGTGATCTAGCGGCTCGCAAGGCTCGCCTTGTTGTGGCCGCGCAGGCTAATGTCACCATCATTGCACCGGAAATAGACGCCGCACTCATCGATGAGTTTGCAAAATCTCACCTTGTAAACTTCATCTACCGTGAGGTGATTTTAGCTGATTTTCATAGTGCTCGACTGGCGATTATCGCGGTTGAAGATGAGCTATTGCAAAAACGCCATCATGCCATGGCAAAAAAAGCGGGCGTGCTCACAAATGTCGTTGATGCCCCCGCGCTTTGCGATTTTACAACTCCTTCTATTATTGACAGAAACGATATTGTTGTAGCGATTTCCACCAATGGAAAAGCCCCGGTTTTAGGGCGCAATTTACGCGAGAACATTGAGCGTATGTTGCCAGAGCGGATGAGCCAACTGGTTTCCTTCGCGGGACGATTTCGCCCAGCGATAAAATCAAAATTTGGTCACCAGACTCGTAGTTTCTGGGAAGGCTTCTTTGATGGCCCTATCGCCAACCAGGTCTTAGTTGGTGATGAGCGCGGCGCCGGTGAGGCGATGATGAAATCCATCAACCGTGATACCGCGAAAACGGAATCTGGCGTAGTTCATATTGTCGGCGCGGGCCCCGGCGACCCGGATCTTCTAACCATCCGTGCACATCGATTACTCCAAACTGCCGATGTTATCCTTTATGACCGATTGGTCGGTAATAAAGTTTTAAATCTTGCCCGCCGAGATGCAGAACGCCTTTATGTTGGTAAAGCCAAAGCCAATCATTCCGTCCCTCAAGAGAAAATCCACGAAAAGCTTGTCGAGTTGGCAAGAGAGGGAAAAAATGTAGTACGCCTGAAGGGCGGTGACCCCTTTATCTTTGGACGAGGCGGAGAAGAACTCGACGCCCTGCGAGAGGCCGGGATTGCCGCATACATCACACCGGGTATAACCGCCGCGACAGGCTGCGCCGCCGCCGCTGGCATGGCATTAACGCATCGCGATCACGCGCAAGCTGTGACCTTTGTTACCGGTCACGCCAAACCAGGTCCTGATGGCCGTCTATCAGAACCCGATCTTGATTGGCATGCCCTGGCAAAACTAAAAAACACATTAGTGATCTATATGGGCGTAAGCACTGCAGCCATTATTGCACAGCGGTTAATGTCGCCGCCCTCTACGCAAGATCACGCAACCCCCAACGCTGGCTTAGCCCCAGACACTCCCGTTGCCGTGATTGAAAACGGGACCAGGGACAATCAAATCATCGCACGTGGCACCCTAGCGTCGCTGACAGACACACTAACGAATGCAGGCATTAAAGGCCCCGCCATTCTCGTCATTGGTGATGTCGCAGCACTCGCCAACGCCGATAGCATCCATGAATTATCGATAGAACAAGAAAGACTAAGCGCATGAAAGTTATTACAGCCAATGCCCTCACTGATGGCCGCGTTATTTATCTTGGTGCTAATAACCAATGGGTTGAAAAACTATCCATGGCAAAAGCTCTTTCTAATGAAGACGCTGACGACGCTCTCTTGCTCGCAAAAAAACGCACCCTTGAAGTTGCTGATATTTATCTGATTGAGGTAGGTGATGATTTGCAAACTTCCGGACGCGAAGCATTACGCGAATCCATTCGCGCGGCAGGCCCAACGATACGTGTTGATCTGGGTAAACAAGCAGAACTTTCATGAAACCCTTTATTCTCTATGCCGATAATCGGAGCGGCAATTCTATTTCAAAACATTTGATGACCGGAGACCAGTAATAATGTATCGTTATGATGAATTTGACGCCAATATTGTGCGTGACCGCGTTGCCCAGTTTCGCGGACAAGTCACGCGCCGCTTAGCTGGCGAAATTACCGAAGATCAGTTCAAGCCATTGCGATTGATGAATGGACTCTATCTGCAACTTCACGCCTATATGCTGCGGGTTGCGATACCGTATGGCACGCTCTCTTCCAGACAACTCCATAAGTTAGCCGATATCGCAACTCAATATGACAAAGGTTACGCGCATTTTACAACGCGCCAAAATTTACAATATAACTGGCCGGCATTGGTTGATGTTCCGGATTTATTAGAAGAGCTTGCCGATGTCGAAATGCACGCCATTCAAACTTCGGGCAATTGCATTCGTAATGTGACCTCCGATCAATATGCCGGCGCCAATGCAGAGGAAATTGAAGACCCCAGACCATGGTGTGAAATTATTCGTCAGTGGTCGACATTTCATCCTGAATTTTCCTTTTTGCCGCGTAAATTTAAAATTGCCGTCACCGCCGCACCAAATGATCGCGCTGCTGTGCGTGTGCATGACATCGGGTTACAACTGAAAAAAAATCAGGCCGGTGAAACCGGATTTGAAGTCATCGTTGGCGGCGGCCTTGGCCGAACGCCATATATTGGCCATACCATTAATGAATTTTTGCCGGCGCCTTATCTTTTGTCATATCTTGAAGCGATACTGCGCGTTTATAATTTGCTCGGTCGCAGAGATAATAAGTATAAAGCGCGCATTAAAATTCTGCTCAATGCAGAAGGCGGCGATCGGTTTAAAGAAATGGTCGATGAGGAATGGGAAAAACTCTCACGCGAAACCAGCATTGATATCCCCGCCCAAGAAGTTTTGCGCATTAAAGAGTATTTCGCAGCGCCAGCATTCGACTCCGATATCGACCAACACACCTTTGAAACCCATATGGCAGGCAACAAGGAATTTGCCCGCTGGGTCAACGCCAATTGCGTTGATCATAAAATTGACGGTTACAAAATTGCCAATATCTCCCTAAAACCAATTGGCGGCGTGCCCGGAGACGCCACCGACGCACAAATGCATGTCATAGCGGATTTGACTAAGGATTATTCTCTTGACGAAGTGCGCGTTACCCATGAGCAAAATTTATGCTTACCGCATGTGAAAGTGAGTGATCTTTATACTGTATGGTCCACACTTAATGATCACGGTCTTGCAACTGCAAACCTGGGGATGATCAGTGACATTATCGCTTGTCCCGGCCTTGATTATTGCTCGCTTGCCAATGCGCGCTCAATCCCTATATCCCAGCGCCTTTCCGAGCGCTTTGCTGATCTTGATCGCCAAAGTGATCTCGGTGAGCTGAAGGTAAAAATTTCCGGCTGCATCAATGCTTGCGGTCATCATCATGTCGGCCATATCGGTATTCTTGGCGTCGATAAAAAGGGCGAAGAATTTTATCAAATCACCCTCGGGGGATCGGCGGCAGAAGATGCCTCCATAGGCGAAATCGTCGGGCGTGGTCTCTCCTCAGATGCTGTCATTGATGCGGTTGAAAAGCTTGTGGACTATTACCGCGAAAGCCGGACTGACGGCGAACGTTTCCTCGATACTTATCGGCGCCTTGGCGCAAACCCTTTTAAGGAGGCTCTCTATGCTAACGCTTGAAATCAAAAACGATACATTACAATCCTATACGAATGAATTTGCCGAGACGCAAATTGTTAAAAATGAATCATCAAGCGAGCCGGCAACCAAAACTATAGGCGAATTTACGCTTGTCAGATCAAAAGATTTCCCAGCCAATTGCCTAGAAACATTAGTCATCGAAAATCATGTTGATGTCACTGCCCTGGATATTGATTTTAATCACTACCAAGCAATCATTCTTATGTTTCCCGCCTTTAACGATGGACGCGCATATTCTCAAGCGCGTAATTTACGCGAAAGACTAGGCTTTAAAGGCGACATAGTGGCGCGCGGTGATGTGCTCATAGACCAAGCATTATTCATGAAACGTTGCGGCTTTAACGTCCTTGAAATTGTTGGGGAGAACAAACAAGGCTTTGAAAATGCCTTGAATGAGTATCGTCACTTTTACCAACCAAGCGCAGACGACAAAGATCCCGTATGGGCTCTACGTCAAAAGAGTGAGAGCGTTGCCGCTTAATTAGCTTAACATAAACGAGGTTGGAGGATTATCATGTCAGCCAATGTTATTTCATTGCGTGATTATGCCGAACCGAACGAAAGCGGTTTAGAACATACAGACGCAAAACAAGATTCGCTCGATCAACGCGCCGTCCTTCTTTCAATGCGGCACAAGGATGGTGATGCGCTTGAAATTCTGCGTGCTGCAATTCTGGATGAGTTTCCAGATCGAATTGCATTGGTCTCCTCTTTTGGCGCAGAATCATCCGTGTTGTTAAAACTGGTGTCAGAAATTAAACCGGATATTCCTGTAATTTTTCTCGACACACAAAAACACTTTGCACAGACGTTAAACCATCGCAAAAAACTCGCGCATCATCTGGGCCTCACTAATGTCCTAGATATTCAACCAAATCGCGAAGAACTAAACCGTGAGGACCATGATGGAAATTTGTGGCGTCATGACCCTGATGCTTGCTGCACGCTGCGTAAAGTTCGCCCATTGGCAGAAACCCTAAAAAATTATGATGCCTGGATTACGGGACGTAAGCAATTTCACGGGGGTGAACGGATGGCCCTACCCATCTTCGATGCGGCATCACCCCACATCAAAGTTAATCCTTTGGTAAAATGGAAGCCAGAAGATATTGACGCATATTTGGAAAAATATCAGCTACCCGCCCATCCTCTTGTAGCACAAGGCTATCCCTCAATCGGGTGTTGGCCCTGTACACACCCAGTCGCCAAAGGCGGCGATGTGCGCGATGGTCGTTGGCGCGGTGCAGCAAAAACAGAGTGCGGAATTCATGTCTCTGATCGTTAAGCCGGCTTACCCAAGATCTCTCAGACTATCATCCAATTGAGTCTCTATCAAAGCAGAATACTCATAGAGAGTTTCCGTATAGACACTAGCCGTTCTATCCCATCGTATAGTCGTGCTTTTATTTTCCTGTATTTCTTTACGAATAAATGCATACACGCTATTTAAGAACCTAAATCATTTTGCGCATTTATGGGGACCGGTTGAACCACAATGAATGCGGAAAAAAAGAAAGATTTAAAGCACCGCGGCGATTCAATATGACGTGGAGGTGCTTTAATCATGCACACAAGTCTTGGAGTCTAAAGATGGCAGATCGCCTAACAAAAATTACCACGCGAGGCGGTGATGAAGGGGAAACATCCCTGGGTGACGGAAGCCGTGTTTCCAAAACACACGCCCGCATTATTGCTTTGGGCGAAGTTGATGAACTAAACAGCTGGATCGGTATGGCCTTATCCCATCAACCCGGCATGAAAATTCATGCGCTTTTAGAAGGTGTACAACATGACCTATTTGATCTTGGCGGCGCATTATGTTTTCCAGCCTCCCCAGCACTCACACAAAAGCACCTTGCCCGCTTGGACATTGCTAGTAAAGATCTCAATGAAAACCTTACGCCGTTGAAAGAATTTATTTTGCCGGGGGGCTCTCCCCTACTCTCAAGTCTACATGTGGCAAGGACAATTGCACGGCGTGCAGAACGCTCGATTTTGACGTTAATGCAAGAAAGCCAAATTGAGGGGTATGCTCTTGCCTACCTCAACCGACTCTCGGACGTCTTATTTATTGCAGCGCGCTTTGAAGCCAACCGGCTAAATATTAACGAGCATTATTGGCAAAAACAAAAATCTGCGCAAATATAAAGCATCTCTGCCTTTCTTTTTTCGCATTTATTGCAGTTCAACCAGTTCCCACAGATACACAAAATGCTTTAGTTTTCAGATGAAATCTCTCAGCGCTTTAACTTCGACAGCTCAATTTTTTGCTGCAAAAAAGGAGTACCGCCTTCACCACGCACACTGACATTAACATGGCCAGCTTCCCAATCAATATCCAGCACCCCATAGTTCGCCTCGTAAATCATGGTTCCTAATCGGTGGGGCCCCTCTTCTATCCGGGTCTCTTCACGCTCTACCCGCCATACGGAAGCCGGTAAATTAATCGAACTGGAAGTCATCTCATATAGAGGATAGTCAATAACATCATCACGCTTGTAAAGAGCCGCCGAGTGTCGATCACCTGACAGAATGATTACATTTTCAGCACCTGAGTTTTTAAGAGTCGCATACAGTCGCTCACGTTCTGCCGGCAGAGTGCGCCAAGCCTCCCACCCATGACCCTCTGCAATGACCTGAATAGAAGAGACTAAAATTCGCAAGTCAGCCGGTTTTCGCAACTCATCTTCTAGCCAAACCCATTGCGCCTCGCCTAACATTGTTTTTGATGGATCGGGGTCTGGTAAATATCGCTCTTTACCCGGCGCAAACCGTTCATCCGTGTCTTTCAGGTCAGAACGGAAATATCGAGTATCGAGCATAATGATCTGAACCCGGCGCCCATCTTCACCGATCAACCAACTATCGTAAATTCCCTCTCTTGATCTGCGCGGACTATTTTCAGGCACATCCCAGACATAATTAAAAAGCTTTTGGCTATCCGCCTTGTAGGGATAATTTGCACCGGCATCATTGAGGCCATAATCGTGATCATCCCATGTCACTAGCATCGGGGCTGCCGCTCGTAATTGTGCAAAAGGTTCACTTTGTGAGAGGCGCATATAAGCCGCTTTTAGCTCGGGCAATGCCGGATCATTGGAGCGCACATCGCCATAGACATTATCTCCCATATAAAGTGTCAGATCTGGTTTTTCAGCAGTTAGCTGCGACCAAAAAGATTGATCTTCGTTTTGCTGAGCGCAAGAGGCAAAAACAATGCGAGTCAAGGATTGTTCCATATCGAGCCGCGCGGAAGGCATCGGGACAGCACGAATGGCTCCATCAGGATTTTCAGGGACAAGGGAACTATCCGAGGACACTATTGACGCATTAGCGAAACCAGGTCCGTCTGTAATCTTGTCAATGGAAGTACAGGAGGCCATGAGCAATGTTGAAGCTAGAAAAGAGGCCTTGAGCCCCATACTGATTATTTTTTGCATATTTCCCTCTATCAGGCCGCCTATAAAACTGTAAACTTGATCACTCTCGGAAATCGCCATCCATCTCACTTGCCATATAGATAAGAGCTGCATAAGTCGCGACGTTTTGCGCAAGATCAGCCGGATCGACCTTATCGAGAGTATCTTCTGGCGTATGGTGTAAATCAAAATAGTCCCAACCATTTTGTTGCGCTGTAAGTACAGGAACTCCTGCACTGCGCAGAGCTTGAACGTCTGGCCCACCGCGCGCATTATTTGCTCCCGGCCCAACGCCTATCCGGCGCAGCATCCGTGCCATCGTCGCTGCCTTGCCTAAAGCTTTAGCGCCAAAACGAGTTTGAAGTTGCCAGATTTTTCCAGCGCCAAAATCACTTTCAAAGGCCAATATATGTTTATCCAATTCATCTTGATGAGCCTTAGCATATGCGCTCGCCCCCAAAAGCCCAACCTCTTCAGAGCCCCACATTACCACACGAATGGTTCGCTGCGGCTTGCCGCGAAGCTGTCCGACAAGATGCGCAGCAGCTGTTGTTATGGCAACACCAGCGCCGTCATCGATCGCGCCCGTTCCCAAATCCCAACTGTCCAGATGTCCCCCAACAACAATTACCTCATCTGTTTTGCCAGGAATTTCTCCGATCACATTTCCAGATGAAGTTTTTTCTTTCGTTGTCACTTCAATGCGTAACCGCAACTTTACCGGTGCTGTTTTTAACTCTCGCGCATAGCGTAATGCTCTGGTTAGCTGATCTGCATCAGGATTAGATAGCGCACCAATAGGGACGCGCTTAACACCATCTTCATAGCGCATATTGCCAGTATGGGGCGAGCGGCGATCACGATCCGTGCCTACTGAACGGATAATGGCCGCTAATGCATTGCGTCTGCCAGCTTCGTTTGCTGCGCCTGAACGCTTGGCAACAGCCCAACCATAGCCTGAACCATCTTGAGTTCTGGTCATGACCTCATCAACAAAAATAATTTTATCTTCAAATCCATCGAGAGGTGCTTCTATGAGATCACTCAAAGTTTCAAACCGTACAATCTCGGCTTCGATACCCTTGCTGGGCGTTGCAACGGAATTTCCAAGCGCTGTGATCTCTAACTTTTGCGAGAACGGAGCCACAATTGAAGCTTCTTCGACAACTCTTTCCCAATATGGAAGTTCAAAAGGTTCTACACGGACATTCTTAAACCCAAGCGATTTTAGCTTTTCAACGCCCCAATCGCGCGCTCTGGCCTCTGCTTCTGACCCGGCAAGACGGGGACCGATTTGAGTAGTTAAGCTTTCTAAAATCTCATAAGCCTGACGCCCAACCATCGCCTCATCGATCAATTGATTGACCGTGTCTTTTTGTTTGTCAGTCAATGGATACGCAGCCGGTGCTTGCGCGTTGACAGTTTGTAAACTCAAGATATCCGGGGAAAATGCAATAACGCAGATAACAACGGTAGCTATTATTTTCTTCAGCATCAGATTATCAACGCTCATATTCATCATCCCTATAGTCTCCTAAAATCTTAAAATTTTAACCTCGTCATTACTCTTGATCAAACTTTAGCTGTAGATTGTCAAACCACAATTTCCGATCAAGCCTATAGCGCGCAGATCAGACCTTTTTGGTATCGCGAAATTTAGAAGAATTGCGGATCATCAGCGCGTTGACCATGAAGGCAGGCAACGCATTGGATAGCCAAACAATAGTTTTATAAATAAGGTCGGGAACATACACGACATGATTATGATCGACAGCACGTAAAGCGCCTTTGACGATAGGTTCTGGCTGCAACATCATAATCCAAGGCAGTTGGTTTAATCGCTCTCTGGTGCCATTTACATCATGAAATTCAGTGTAGGTAAATCCGGGGCAAAGCGCTGTGGTTTGAACCCCTTTATCTCTATACTCTGCAGAAAGAGATTGAGCAAAACTCACCAAGAACGCTTTGCTCGCGCCATAAAGTGTATGCCCTCGTGAGCCGGGAACCAGACCGGCAACAGAGGCAACCTGAATAATCCGGCCATAACCACGCTCGACCATATCCCCCAAACAATGGTGCGTTAAAGCCGCATAACTGGTCACCATTAATTCAATAAAATCGCGCTGTGTTTGCCAATTATGGTCGATATAGTCTCCGCCGAGTCCAAAGCCGGCATTGTTGATTAAAATATCAACTTGAAGATGACGCGCGCGGAGCTGATCCATAATTTTATCGGGCGCTGCCGGATCCGCAAGATCGGCAACAATCACATCGACTTTAACATTATGAGCCTTACTCAACTCTGTTGCCAGACCATCCAGCCGTTCGCGCCTACGCGCGACAAGAATAAGATTGGTTTTCTCAGCCGCCAATTGACGTGCAAAACAAGCACCGATGCCTGCCGACGCCCCCGTAATCAGTGCCGTTTTATTGCTATAAGTTAGAGAGCCCATTTGATTGAATCCCGTTTTGCATTTTCACCCGGATGTAGAATAGATCGCATCATCTGTGAATATAATTTTTGAAGGACAGACAATGATCATGATTGATAACTCGCCAAGATGTGATTACATCTAAAGACCAATGACCGTGAATTTTATCGATAAAAAACACAAGAAAAATTTTTATAAGTCTTTGTTTTTAATGAAAATAAAACTCTTAAGCTGAGCAGCACTTTTGCTGACTTCACCATTGACTCGTCAGGCCCGACAATTACCAATTGCTCATTGCGACACCTATAATATCTTGGCATAAAAGACACCTGTTGTGCAAAAGCCAGCATTATAAGATGACAGTATGTGGCGATGACATAACGCCAGAGGATTATTAAACACCCAAAAGGGGACTACCAATGAAGAAGCCTGCATTTCACACACCATTTTCCGCGACTAGCACTGCAATTATCGCAGCGCTCAGCTTAACCCTGCCCGCGTGTGCCACCAGCGTGACAACACCAGCACCCATTGCCAACGCCGTTGTCGCAAGCTCAGCGACAAGCGTCGCCTCAAATGTCGATGAGGGCCACGGCCATGATCACCATGGGCAGTTTGGAACCCCAAAAGGCGATATTGCGGACGCCATAGCCGGAACTTATAAAATCGAGCCCACACACGCTTATATCAGTTTCACCTATAACCATCTGGGCTTCTCTTATCCGGTGATCGGCTTTAACTCGTTTGATGGCAGCGTCACACTGGATCCAGCGAATTTGGCAGACACTACAGTTTCCGTCACGATTGATCCTGCAAGTATTGATAGCCGCGTTGAGGTTTTTGATGGGCATTTACGAGGAGAGAACTTCTTTAATGTCGCGAAATATCCTGAAATTACCTTTGAATCGACCGCAGCCCTACCTGAATCGTCAGGAAACGGTAAAATTGCCGGCAATCTGACAATTAAAGATATTACTAAGCCGGTTATTCTGGATGTTGTTCTCCACAAAGTTGGAGAAAACCCGTTCTCAAAGAAAGCCGCTATTGGCATTTCTGCAAAAACAACAATTAAACGCTCTGAATGGGATCTTGGAGCATACGCTCCCAATGTTTCTGACGAGGTTGAAATTACAATCAGCGCTGAATTCTTGAAGCAATAAGTCTCGCGCAAGAACTCCCTTCCTCTTGGAAGAACCAAGCGTCCGATTCAAAATTCGCTTTTGTCTACCAAAAATAGGTTTGGCAAAATCAGAATTTTGAAATGAGCTTTAAACAGCACCCCGTTGTCATCTGGACAGCGGGGTGCTTGCCTTTTGTGAGCGATTTTCTACCCCGATTTGTTCCGCGAGCCTAACCATTCCCCGCACTCTTCGGCCTATGCTTTCATTTTTTTGCGTAGAATCTTTAGGCATTTTCTTTTGAACAACAAGGGTTATAGTAACCCTTCAAAAAATTTAACGGGAAGATGAAATATGGCCTGGTGGTTTGCAATTAAATTATGGAAGCGCGTATTTCTGGGGTTAGCACTCGGAGTCGCATTCGGCTTAACCGTCACCCAACTCCTCGGCCCCGAGGCGGGAGAGGCCTTATTACTTAAAGTCAAAGTTATTGGGGATATTTTCATTCGCTTAATCAGAATGATTGTTGTCCCCTTAATATTCTTTACCCTGACAGCAGGCATTTACGCGATGGGAGACCCAAAAAAACTTGGCACCATCGGCATCAAAGCCTTTGCGCTTTACCTTTTAACTACATTTTTTGCAAACCTGATCGGGCTTGGCATGGGTACGTGGTTAAAACCAGGTATCGGTGTTGATCTTGGCAATCCCGAAAAAATTGTGTTGCCCGAAGCTGCTCCATTAGCAGAAAGATTGATGGGCATTATTCCCGCAAATCCATTTGCAGCATTAGTCAATGGCGATGTTCTGGCAGTCATTTTCTTTTCCCTGCTTTTAGGCGTCGGTATTTTAATGGCCCGAGAGAAAGGTGAGCCGGCAGGAAGATTTTTTGAAGCTACTTCAGAAGCCATCCTGAAGATGACTTATATTATCATGGAACTTGCTCCTTTTGGCGTATTTGCCTTAATTGCCCACACAGCCGGCACAAAGGGTATTGAAACTTTCACCGCGATCCTCACACTGACAATCGCAGTTTACGTTGGTGCAGTACTTCATATGGTCATCATCTATGGCGGCCTCGTTCGCATCATTCTTGGCTTACCCTTAATCAATTTCTTTAGAGGTATTCTTGAAGCCATGATGGTGGCGTATTCAACTTCCTCAAGCTCCGCGACACTCCCCGTTACGATTCGCGCTGTGTCCGATAATCTAGGCGTTGCTAAACCCGTTGCCGGATCCGTGCTCCCTCTGGGCTCTACCATCAATATGGACGGGACCTCCCTTTACTTGGGGATCGTGGCTCTATTTGCAGCTCAAGCCTATGGCATTCAACTTGAGCCGATTCATTATCCTATGATTGCTTTAACGGCCGCCCTGGTATCAATCGGAACCGCAGGGGTGCCTTCCGCTTCGTTATTTTTGCTCGCAATTGTGCTTGAAGTGTTTAATTTTCCAGGCAGTGAGGTGGCCGTCATCGTCGGGTTTATTTTCCCGTTTGATCGTCTCCTCGATATGATGCGCACCGTGGTCAATGTCACAGGTGATGCTGCCGTGGCAACCGCCGTTGCAAAATGGGAAGGTGAGTTGGATGAAGAAGCATTTCGCTCAAAGGTCCAACGCTAGAGTCATTGTCGTTTTATAGAGATTAGTTAAATGATATTATTCGATCATTTCGTTACGGTAACGCAATAAAATAAAATTTTAAATTGGGCTTCAACGCCGATGTCTATGAATCACACTCAAAAAAACCTTAGTAACAGTGATTCTATCGAATCAATAACCTTTGCCACTAGCAACCTACTGTTTGGGGTTGGCTAAAAGCCTTTGATAAAAAATGATTAAAAAACACAGTTAATGAAACAGTTTGCTTGCTGATAAACTCCTACTTTCTATTTTCGATCAAAATTATGTGATCAAGGGTGATAATACTTGCAAAAATTTTTTATTTCAGCAGTGTTACTGTACAGCATCTACTGATAAGACGTTTAGCTTCAGCTCCACGTCTTTAGGAGGCAGTGTGGATTTCTCTCCCCCCCCCAGACACCACACTGCCTCCACCATCTTTTCAACTGACAAAATATAAATTGTGATGACGCGTGCTCACGTTAGATTTTTTGTACACACTTATTTTAAAGCACCTCCAATGCAAATTGAAACGCCGAGGCATTTTAAGTCTTTCTTTTTTCGCATTTATTGCGGTTCAACCAGTTCCCACAGACACGCAAAATACGTTAACACTTAATCGCAAGCATCCAACTGGATTCATGACTGTTCGAAAAGCTTGTATCTTTTTGATAAGGCTTTCATAGCTCAACAATCACACCTTTTACGATGCATTGTATGGGAGAATTTAAAAAAGTTCGGAACCCCACAAACAGCCTCTTTTTTCTCGTACACGCAAAGCAATTGATAAAAAACCAACCCAAACAAAGAGCTTAGCCCATGAAAAAATATGGTTTAATCGGCGCAGGAATGATGGGGCAGGAGCATATTCGAAATCTTAACTTGTTTGAAGGTATCGAGCTTGTGGCACTTGCCGAGCCTAACGCTTTTTCACTCGAGCAATCTTGCTCTCTACTGAAAAACAAGCCCAATCTCTACCATTCTCATCTTGAAATGATGCGCAACGAAAATAACCTCGACGCCGTTATCATTGCCACACCAAATCACACCCATTTCGAAATTGTCTTAAAATGGTTGGATCAGGATGTTGCTCTTTTAGTAGAAAAGCCATTATGCACGAACCATCAAGATGCACGTCGCCTTGCAGAAAAAGCGAAACGCAGAAAATCCATATTCTGGGTCGGCTTGGAATATCGATATATGCCGCCAGTAACACGGTTTATTGAGCGCCTGCGCCAAGGGGAGGTAGGTAAGATTCAAATGTTATCGATTAGAGAACATCGATTTCCATTCTTACCGAAAGTCGATAACTGGAATCGTTTTAACAAAAACACCGGCGGTACTTTAGTGGAAAAATGTTGTCATTTTTTCGATTTAATGCGTGTTATTTTGCAAGATGAACCGATCCGCATTTATGCTAGCGGAGCGCAAGACGTGAATCATTTGGATGAACGCTATAATGGACAACAACCTGATATTATAGATAACGCTTATGTTATTGTAGATTTTAGCAAAAACAGCCGTGCTATTCTCGATCTATGCATGTTTGCCGAAGGATCTAAAGATCAAGAAGAAATTTATGCGTTAGGTCATAAAGGAAAATTAGAAGTCAAAATTCCCGATGCTCATATCGTATCATCACCACGGAGCAACAGAGATCCTGTAAAAACTTTCGTAGATACACCAAAAGAAGCATTGATAGCTGGACATCATCACGGCGCCACATATTTTCAATTACAACGTTTTCATGCTGCCTTGACCCATCAAGAGCGTGTCGAAGTGACAGCAGACGATGGATTGCGCTCAGTTGAAATGGGATTGGCCGCACAAAAATCACTTCTTGAAAAAAGGCCTATTGATTTAAATTTCACTTCGTAAATGCTTTTATAAAATAAGCATACGGATTTATATAAGCGCAAAAGGACACGTTATGAGTGATAAAATTCCAGATATTGGTTTTGGCTTATGGAAAATTGCACCTGAAGACTGTGCCGACGTTGTATACGAAGCGATTAGAGCTGGATATCGCCACTTTGATAGCGCTGCCGATTATGCCAATGAGAAGCAAGTTGGCGAAGGGTTATCGCGTGCCTTTAAAGACGGGCTCTGCACCAGAGAAGATTTATGGATCACCTCTAAATTATGGAATACTTATCATGCGCCAGAACATGTTGAGCTCGCATTTAATCGTACATTAAGTGACCTTGGGCTTGAATATCTTGATCTATACCTCATACATTTCCCGATTTCCTTGGCGTATGTACCAATTGAAAAACGCTATCCCCCCGAATGGGTTTTTGATCCTGATGCAGCGATCCCAACAATGCAGCCCGCGCGAGTGCCACTTTATGAAACATGGGCTGCCATGGAAAAACTCGTCAACTCTGAGCGCACCCGTAAAATCGGTATTTGCAATTATAATTGCGCACTGCTTCATGACCTAATGGCTTATGCAAAAATTCCACCCTATGTGTTGCAAATCGAAGCCCATCCTTTTTTAACGCAGACAAAACTTCTCGCGATAGCAAACCAATATGATGTGAAAGTCACCGCTTTTTCACCCCTTGGGGCGCTCTCCTATATTCCAATAAAAATGGCAAATGAGCGGCAATCTGTTTTAAATCAATCCGTCGTGATTGATGCCGCGAATAAGCACCAAAAATCACCCGCACAAATTGTCTTGCGTTGGGGCGTACAAAGAGGAACAGCTATTATTCCAAAAACAGTTAATCCAGAGCGCATGCGTGAAAATTTAGACCTATATGATTTTGAACTTTCACGTACACAGATGGAAGCCATTTCAGCGCTCAACCAAGATCAACGCTTTAATGATCCAGGTGTTTTTTGCGAGTTGGCGTTCAATACGCTTTTTCCAATTTATGATTAAGCTGGCATAAAACTCAATTACCGGGTCAATATGTATCCATTTAAAGAGAAAGATAATTCAAAATGACTTTTCCTGTTTTGATAAATGCGCAAGAAACAACCAGTCTCGTCTCTTGGATTAACCAATATCACGATTCTCTATTTCAACATTTATCACGTGAGGGGGCAATTTTGTTTCGCGGCTTTTCTATTCCCAATGCCGATGCGTTTGATCATGTAATTACTGCGTTTGGACTTGAAAATTTTACCTATGAAAATTCGTTATCAAATGCTGTGCGCACGAATGTAACACCGCGAGTATTTACCGCCAATGAAGCGCCGCCTGAAGTAGAAATCTTTCTACACCATGAAATGGCACAAACACCGATTTACCCTTCCAAACTCTTTTTTTATTGCGAAGTTGCACCACAAACAGGAGGAGCTACGCCGCTTTGCCGTTCCGATCTCCTTTGGGACTCATTGCTTCACACAAGCCCTAAACTGGCACAAAAATTTGAACACTTAGGTGTGCGATACACTAACACAATGCCAAATACTGATGACACACATTCCGGACAAGGAAGATCGTGGCGTTCAACCTTAAGCGCTGACACAAAAAAAGATGCAGAAACAACGCTGGCAAAATTGAAATATGACTGGACGTGGTTGGAGAACGATCAATTGCGTGTCACTAGCCCTCGTCTGGAGGCCGTTCGGACATTGGCAGATGGTCGTAAAGTTTTTTTTAATCAACTTATTGCTGCATTTCGCGGTTGGCGTGATAGCCGCAATACGCCAACAAAGTCCGTGTCTTATGGTAATGGCGATCCGATTAAAGGTGAAGATTTACAAATAGCCATTGATATCGCAGATCGACTCACTGTTGATTTGCTCTGGCAGCAAGGTGATGTTGCCCTCATCGATAATTTTTTGGTGATGCACGGACGCAAACCCTTTAAAGGGAAAAGGCGAGTCCTTGCCTCCCTTATCTCCTAAGGACTATTATTCCTTTATACGCAGCACCGAGTAGGAACCGGTTGAGCTCCAATAAATGCGAAAATGAAAGACTTAAAACACCTCCGCGATTCAATTTGAAGTGAAGGTGTTTTTAACGTTTATTCCAAATTATAATTCGGGACTGGCGAAAGCCCTGAGGCATTATGCTTGAAGATTTTCGCCCATGGTTTCTAGATCAAATTTGATATCGCCCCCCTATCCCTTACCGAGAAGGATGGAATAATTTTTATCGCGAGCTTTATGGTTCACCAATATGCTTATCGATAAACTTTGTAGAGGATTCTAACATTTTTGTCCGGGTCGCCGCACTAGAGAGCCAATGATCTTCTCCATCTAAGGTGATAAATTCAACCTTTTTACCTTTTGTTTTCAGGGCCTCATTCATGATCTGGCTTTGGCCATAAGCGACGACAGTATCATCTTTTCCATGAAGCAACATGATCGGAGCACGAACTTTAGCGGCTTGATGACGAGGAGAAACAAGATTCAGCTCATCGCGATCACGCCGGCTACCTATTCGCCTTTGCCAAAACTCGAGACTATATTCGCTATCACGCGATTCACTGCCCAACATCACCAATAAATCGCTGACCCCATTTACACTGATTACACATTGATAGAGTTCCGGCGTCAATGTCGCGCCGGCAAGGGCAGCATAACCACCATAACTCGCACCAACGATGCATACGCGATCAGCATCAACAATCTCATCTGCAATCAGTTTACGCACCCCATCACTAATATCATCCTGCATCTTTCGTCCCCACTCACCCCAACCAGCACGGCGAAAAATATTGCCGTATCCGGCAGACCCCCGGAAATTAGGCTGATAGACCACATAACCTCTTGATGCATAGGCGTTAGCCCACCAGTCAAACTCCAAATTATCGCGGATTTCAGGACCACCATGGGGCAACACCACCAGGGGTAACTTTTTTGGGTCTTTAATGCCCGGCGGAAGCGTCAAATACCCGTTAATTGCAAAGCCATCTTTAGTGGTATAATCAAATTTTTGCCGTGCCCCGCTATTGCTTTCATTCAATTCTGGATAGGTCGGCCCCAACTCAGATAAAGACCGGAAGCTGTTTTCAAACAAATAGTAGGTTGGCGGGCGGTCAACATAAGTGGCTCGAATCACCGATACATCATTGTCACTAGAGGATGACACAATCGTCAACCGAGCGCCCTTTAAGGCTGATGCAAGTTTTTTGACAATTTCCCCCAATGCAGGAACTTGGTACTGGGTTTCAGGTCTATCCACGACATAAGAAAAAGAGATCACTCGGCCATTTTCAACATTGACAGAAGAAACGTCATAATCATCAGATTGAAAAACCGGGTCCAGTAATTTTCCGGCAATATAATCATATTCATAAACGCCGCGCTTATCACCGCCCTTGTACGCCGTCACAATTGCGCGCCCGGGCCGAAGTACCGAATAGATCGGGTAATCTTTTTCATCACCAACTGTTAAAATTGTTTCAAACCGCGATGCCCCCTCTTTTCGTTGCTTTATCAGCTTTAGATCTCGCGCTTCATCATAATCTATGCGCAAAATGGCCTCGCCATTTTCGTCGACAATCCAGTCAATTGTATCCTTGTTTCCCTTATGAGCAGTACGCGCATTACCATTTTTCAAATTGACCAGATGAAGATCGAGGGTTGATATATCGGATGCTTTTCCACTCGCAGCATTGCCAATTCGGCTGTTCGCATTCCTTTGTTTTGAAAAATTTGGCACCCGCTTCATAATCAAAACTTTGTCTGGATCTTGGGGAAGCGTATGCATCAATGTGCCGGCATTCGTGTACACAGAATACTCACCTTTTGTGAGTAGATACTGTACTTTACCGCTTTTCTTGGAAATTGCCGCATAACGCCAGATTTCATAATTACGAAACCCGTCAACAGTGTTTATCCGCGAAGTTTGTGACGCTTGTAGAAGAATTTTTTCATTGCTTACCCAGTTCACTCCCCGGGCTTTGACATTACCAATTTTAAGCCCTTTGCCGGCCTCGCCAGTGGTCAAGTCAAAAAACCGAACAATTGATAAATCTTCAAAATTTTCTAATAACGCAACACTTTTCCCATCTGGCGAAACGGCAGCATCTGCTATTTCAGGGAGCGCTCCAAATAAAGAGACCGGAACCTTAGACCCGTTTTTTTGTGCATACGCGGGTAAAGGCATTAATATTCGCGCGCCAACCATCACAAGGAGGCACAAAAACAAACCCAGCCGAAGTATATCGAAAATTGCCTGTTTCTGTTCAATTTTGGGACTTGAGCCGCGCAAAAAGTCATTTTGATAAAATGAAGGCATGATATGACTGCATCGCAAAACATGTGTGTTTAAAATGTGCATCGCGCTTACCCCTCGAATGCTCTATCAAGCATTTCCCTACAGAATGAAGCATTTATTGCACTGTATTTTATAGGGAAAGTAAAGTTTATTGTGAGTATAATGTATGTGCGATTAATACCGCTTTAGAAAATCAATAACCTCACTTGACAATCGCCAACTTGTCTTTTCCTAACGCCAATCATCAAAGCTAAAAGTTAGGGTGCCAACGCCATTACATACAAGAAGCCTCAATCCCACAAATTCTAATCCAATAGAAAAAAGCGCAGATTTCCATGAGATAAACGAGCCAAATATGGGGCGTGACATTGGGTCACCTCTGATCTTGCCTATGTATTATGGCTTGCAGGCAGATCATCAAAAATCGATGTTGCGTCCGCTGAATACACATGCTATCGCCAGCGGCAATAATTCGGCGATATTGGCCACCGCAGCGTTCGAAACATCCTTGAATAAAGCGCAACCAAGCCCTCCGATCATATTGCAGATTTAAATTTCAGGAGCTCCACGCCTCGTGTCTAGTGATGCTACCCTCTCCAGCGGTGTTGCCGGTCGTTACGCTAATGCATTTTTTGAATTGATGGTTCAAAATGATGCTCTTGAAACGGCGGAAAAAGACCTCCTAACCCTCGAAAAGGCAATAGAAGAGAGTGCAGATTTGCGCGACTTTTTGAAAAGCCCGCTTTATTCTAATCAAGACCAGGCAAAAGCGATCGAAGCGTTGGCTGACAAAGCGGGCTTTGCCCCTTTGAGTAAAAATTTTCTTGGTCTCCTCGCCGGGAACCGGCGTCTTTTTGCCCTCGACACAATTATTATAGCTTTTAAAGCGCGCCTCGCCCAGCATCGCGGCGAGGTAAATGCGGAGGCGATTTCAGCTTCTCCGCTCAATGCCGACCAAGCCAGACGCTTGCGCTCAGAGATCGAGACTATTGTCGGTAAAGCCGTCAATCTTGAAACCCGGGTCGACCCCGAACTACTTGGCGGCATGATCGTCAAGGTCGGCTCAAGGATGATCGATAGTTCATTAAAAACAAAACTCAACCGTTTACAAACTGTGATGAAAGAGGCCTGACGCCATGGAGCTTAACGCCGCGGAAATTTCTTCCATACTCAAACAACAAATTGCTGATTTTGGCAAAGATGCCGAAGTCTCTGAAATCGGACAAGTTCTCTCTGTCGGAGACGGGATTGCCCGGATTCACGGCCTTGATAATGTCCAAGCCGGGGAAATGGTCGAGTTTTCGACCGGAGCCGGCGGCGAAGGCATCAAAGGCATGGCCTTGAATCTTGAAGCCGATAATGTCGGTGTGGTGATTTTTGGCTCTGACCAGGACATCAAAGAAGGTGATACGGTTAAACGTACCAATGCCATTGTGGATGTCCCCGTTGGGAAAGGCTTGCTCGGACGTGTCGTAGACCCTCTTGGCAATCCAATTGATGGGAAAGGCCCGATTGAAGCCACTGAGCGCCGTATGGTGGATGTGAAAGCACCTGGTATCTTACCGCGCCAATCTGTACATGAGCCCGTGCAAACCGGCATTAAGGCCATCGACTCCATGATTCCTGTCGGGCGTGGGCAACGCGAATTGGTTATTGGTGACCGTCAAACCGGCAAAACTGCAATTTGCATTGATGCGATGCTCAACCAAAAAGAGGCCAATCAAGGTGACGATGAGAGCAAGAAGCTATATTGCATCTATGTTGCCATTGGCCAGAAGCGCTCTACGGTCGCCCAGATTGTTAAAACGCTCGAAGATAATGGAGCGATGGAATATTCGATCGTCGTAGCGGCGACAGCGTCGGAACCTGCCCCATTACAATTCCTGGCCCCGTTTGCCGGATGTGCCATGGGCGAATATTTCCGTGATAATGGCATGCATTCTTTGATCATTTATGATGATCTCTCCAAACAGGCCGTCGCATACCGCCAGATGTCGCTACTCCTTCGGCGCCCACCAGGTCGTGAGGCCTATCCGGGTGATGTTTTCTATTTGCACTCCCGCCTTTTGGAACGCTCTGCGAAATTAAACAAAGATCATGGCTCCGGTTCAATGACGGCTTTGCCGATCATTGAAACACAGGCTAATGATGTATCGGCCTATATTCCAACCAATGTGATCTCGATTACCGATGGTCAGATATTCCTTGAAACTGATCTCTTCTATCAAGGCATTCGCCCAGCGGTGAATGTAGGGCTTTCCGTGTCCCGTGTGGGTTCATCTGCACAAATCAAAGCGATGAAACAGGTTGCCGGTAAAATTAAAGGCGAACTCGCGCAATATCGTGAACTTGCTGCTTTTGCGAAGTTTGGGTCCGATTTGGACGCTACCACGCAAGCGATTTTGAACCGCGGTGACCGCTTAACCGAATTGATGAAACAAAACCAATATTCGCCGCTACAAGTGGAAGAACAAGTCGCTGTCATCTATGCGGGTACACAAGGCTACCTAGATGATATCCCGACCAACAAAGTTGGAGAATTTGAAAGCGAATTCTTACGCAAACTGCACGGTGATCACAAAGAAATTCTCACCGCTATCCGCGACAACGCCAAACTAGACGACGAGACAGAAACCAAGCTGAAAGATGTCCTTGATGCTTTTGCAAAGAATTTTGCATAACGGCGCCTCTCTCTAATTTCGGCAAATCAGAAATTGGAAAACGGGTCCGAAAGGGCTCGTTTTTTTATGGCTTTTAAAGCCCCAATTAAAGCACCTCCATATCAAATTGAACCGCCTAAGGGCTTTAAGTCTTTCTTTTTTCGCATTTATTGCAGTTCAACCAGTTCCCACAGACACGCAAAATGCTTCAAAGGCAACCAACCCTAGACGGATTATATTATATTCCGCTCAGGGTATATTCAATTAATGGAAGATTAATGCTCTTACTCTAAAGTGTAATATAAAGGAGCAGGAGGGAAGTATGGTGTTTGGAAAACAGGGAACTTTATCAACAAAACAAAATACGCGCTTTGATAAACTTACGAATTCATCATCAACTACTGAAAAAAAAGCCTCTCAAGCTCATCAACCTGATCTTTCCCGTATTAAACGGAATGCTTATCCCGTTGATTCAGGCGGCACAAGATCCAGTATTTTGTTGATTTTTG